>JAAYBR010000055.1 GCA_012730045.1 Candidatus Hydrogenedentota bacterium
AATCTGGGGGTTCATGGTAAACGAGCCGTCCCCGCTAAAGGCGACAGCATAAAACGGAGTGTCCGTCATGGCGGTGGCAAGCAAAGCGGACACTGCGAATCCCATATAGCTGGCGCCTGTCTCGGTGAATGTGCGTCCAAGGCGGTCATCCTCGACGATCTGAAACCCGTTGGCCTGCACGTCGCCCGCGTCAAAAAACGCCACGGCGTTGTGCGCGCGGCACCAGTCCGACGCGATTTTTATCGCCGCCGGCTGTGTCAGCACCTCCCGCTCCCACATGGGATCGTGCAGCACGGGCGTTTGATAGCGCGCTGCCCGGAAAGCGTCCCACTCCAGACGCTTCTCGTGGCACGCCTTCAACCAGGGCGAATGGTTGCCGCTTTTGGCGCCCGCCGCGCGCAGCGCCCCGTTCAGCCGGCCCAATGTGAGCGCAACATCCCCCACGAGCGGAATTGATTTGCGGTAGTGCATGGCCGTCTCTATGTCGGCATTGATATTGACCACCTGCCGGACCTTCGGATACCCCGTGCGTGAGGAATCGGACTGGCACACAAAACGCGTGCCCAAGGCCACCAGCAAATCCCCCTCGTCCATGGCGTAATTGCCGGAAAGGGAGCCTTTTGAGCCGCCCACGGTCATGTTGCGGGGATGGTTAAAGGGAATCACCCCCGACACCAGCGGACTGGTGACGGCAACGCCGCCGGCCAGTTCGAGGAAGTCAAGCAGTTCCGGCCCGGCACCGCGCGCGCCGCCGCCCACCTTTACCACAACCCGCTCCGCCTCCAATATCGCCTTTGCGGCAAGGGCATAGGCGCCGTCATCCGCCGCGGCGCCCATCCGCGGCGGCGCCTCAGCCGGCAGCTCGTTCAGATTGAAATCAGGAATCATCACGGGCTGCGTGTTCATGGGCATGCAGAGACAAAAGGGCGCCGCGCGATAGGGGTGGTCCACAACATTGTAGCCGCGGCGCAGAGCTTTGGTCACCGCGCCCGGGGTGTGAAGCGTGTATGACCCGCTCATGACGCCGAACAGTTTCTGGAACAGCCCCTGGTCCGGCTTGGGAATCTGCTGCATGTTCGGGCCTTCATCCTCCGTGGTCTCGTCACCGACCAACAGCCAGAATCCCAGACCGTCGCTGACCGCCGCAAGACTTCCGGCCAGGGCATGGAGCGCGCCGGGACCGATGGACGTGAAGACGGCGCTCTTCTCCCCGGTGACCCATCGCAGTGCCGTCACGGCGTGAACCGCCTCGGTTTCATGCCGGACAGGGAAGACTTTCACAAGCCCCGCTTTTTCGTAGACGCGCAGCACCTCGCCCACTTCAGTGGAACCGTGGCCGAAGATGCCGATATAATTGCGCACATTCTGCACCAGCAGTCCCAAGACAATGGCCTCAGACAGCGTGATGTCCGCAGTGCCCGTCATGGTTCCTGAAGCAATCGCCTCGAAAACACCGCCCGAATGCGCGATTGCCGCCGCCCGCTTTTCCCTTGCCGCGGTTAATTGTTCCTGGTTCATTTCTGCTCCATCCATGTCAGTTCAGCGGGGTTTGGACAACGACCGGTGTTCGGACGCGAACTCGGCCTGTTGCCGTGTCAAATGCATGCTGCGTTTTCGGAGGTGATGGCGGACGTCTTCCATCTGGGGGCGGGAGGGGCATGGCAGGATGGCGCAGCCAAATCCAGCATGCTGCCCGTCGTCCCGACGACCGGACGTCCATCCCCTGGCCGGCTGCCCGCCGGCAGAAACGGCCTCCGCTTCGCCTCGAGGGTCTAGTCTTGCACATCGCACCTCAAATTGCAAGGGCGGCGCAATCTGTTGCGGGAACCGGCTTGGCATTGAATTCAGGGACCACTCCTGAATACTGGAACGGCCTGAATCCCTCCGGTCGCACACGCTGTCGCCACGAAAAAAGGCCTCACGAATTCCTTCGTGAGGCCTTGACTTTTCTGGCAGCCCGCAGGGGAATCGAACCCCTGTGACAAGACTGAGAATCTTGCATCCTAACCCCTAGATGAGCGGGCCGCTGTATGGGACGCCGGGATGCCCCCGGCGGGGATTAAACTGTCTGGTTGCCGGACTAGGATTCGAACCTAGAGTTACCTGATCCAGAGTCAGGAGCCTTACCAATTTGGCCATCCGGCAGTGCCCGAGTAGTCTACCCGACACACGCCCGGATTGTCAACTTTTCACCCGGCGGCGGGACGCGCCGCGGGGACTCAGCCCTGCGCGCCGTTCTTCCTCCCGGAGGCCTGCTGCTGCGACTCAACGTAGACGATGTGCTTGTTCGCCGCGTTGACGAAGGCGAGCACGGCCGCCTCGATGATGTCCGTGCTGGCCCCGTTGCCGCGGTACTTCCGCCCGTCGAAGGTGACGATGACGTAGGCCTCGCCGAGGGCCTCCTTGCCGGGCGTGGTCGCGCGGATCTCGAACTGCTCCAGGCGCCCGGACACGCCGACAATGCGCTCGACGGCCCGGAAGGCGGCGTCCACCGGGCCGTCGCCCACGGCGGTGTCCATCAATTGCTGCTCGCCGCGGCGCAGCTTGATGAGCGCCATGGCCGGGTCGTGCCCGGAGATGTGGACCTGCTCCAGCCGGAAAACCTCGAAACTCTCCTGCTGCACGCCCAGGACCAGCATGCGCAGGTCGTCGTCGAAGACCTCCTTCTTTTTGTCCGCCAGCGCGATGAAACGCTCGTAGAGCTGGCCCACCTCCTCCTCGCCCAGCTCGTAGCCCAGCTCGGCGCAGCGCTTGGCGAGGCCGGCGCGGCCCGAGTGCTTTCCCAGGATCAGTTCGCTGCGCTTGCGGCCGACGGACTCCGGGGTCATGATCTCGTAGGTGCTGCGGTTGGCGATCATGCCGTGCTGGTGGATCCCCGACTCGTGGGCGAAGGCGTTCCGCCCCACGATGGGCTTGTTGAAGGGCACGGCCAGGCCGGTCAGCTTGCTGAGGGCCGTGCTCGCGGGCACGATCTCCTCCGTGGTGACGCCGCAGGTGAAGGGCCACGTGTCGTGCCGGACGTGCATGGCCATCACCACCTCCTCCAGGGAGGTGTTGCCCGCGCGCTCGCCGATACCGTTCACGGTGCACTCGATCTGGCGCGCGCCGCCCGCCACGGCCGCCAGGGCGTTTGCCACGGCCAGGCCGAGGTCGTTGTGGTTGTGCGTGGAGAAGACAACCCTGTCCGCGCCGGGGGCGTTGGCGATGACGTGGCGGAACATCTCCCGGATCTCGTCCGGCGTGGTGAAGCCCACCGTGTCCGGCAGGTTGATCACATCGGCCCCCGCGGCGATGGCCACGGCGGAGACCTGGGCGAGAAAGTCCCAGTCGGAGCGCGTGGCGTCCTCCGCCGAAAACTCCACGCGGGGCACCAGCTTCTTCGCCAGGGCGACGGCCTTCCCCGCGTTGTCCAGCACCTGCTGGCGGCTCATGCGGAGCTTGTGCTCCATGTGGATTTCCGATGTGGCGATGAAGGTGTGCAGGGTGGGGCGGACGGCGGCCTCCAGGGCGGACGCGGCGCGCTCGATGTCCTTGTCCAGCGCGCGGGCCAGGGCGGCCACGCTGGCGCGTTTCACCGCGCCCGCGACACGCTTCACCGCGTCGTACTCCTGCTGCGAGGCGATGGGGAACCCCGCCTCCAGCACGTCCACCCCCAGCCGGTCCAGCTGAACGGCCATCTGCACCTTGGTGGCCTCGTCCATGCTCGCGCCGGGGGACTGCTCCCCATCCCTCAGGGTGGTGTCAAATATGTAAACGTTTTCCGTCATGGTGGTGTCCTTTGCGTTCCCCTGGCCGGGGCTCACTTTCGGCGGGGTGTCGGCACCGGAATTATAGTGCTTTCGCCGCCATGCCGCAATTTTTATTGATTTGATAACCCCGCGGACCGCCCTTTTGTTTCCCGGATGAGGAAACTTCGCGCACCGCGTTTTCGGCCTGCGGTATAATCGGGGCATGTCGGACCGTCATTACAGGCATATCCGCCGCGCGCTGCTCAAAGCGTTGTACCAGCAGTACCGGGAGGATCCGCTGGAGATGGTGGAGCCGGAACGGCTGCTGCCCACCGTGGCCGGAAACCGCCGGGACCTCATGTTTAACATGCACTATCTCGCGGACCGGGGCTTGGTGGAGATGATGCTGGGATACCGCCCTCCTCTCTTCTCCGGCGCGCGGATTACCGCGAACGGGATAGACCTGGTCGAGAACCGGATCGTGTTCGACGCCAAATACCCGCCCCTCCCGGACCAGTGCGAGGCGGAGCGCGCCGATCTTCCCCTGCTGCTGGCGCAGTTGGCGGACGAGGCGGAGTTCTGCGCGGTGGACGGCGAAGTTCGGCGGGCCCTGCTGCGGGATGTGGCCTACCTGCAGGACGAGGCCGCGCGCCCGGCCGCCCGGTGGCGGGCCGGGGTCATGATGGCCGTGCTCGACGGCATGTCAGGCATGCTCCCGGAGATGGGGGACGGTGAGGCGCTCCCCTCGCTGGAGGCGGTCGGCCGGAGAATCCGGGGCATTCTGGAAGTCTGAGGCCGTTCCGCCGGAATGGCGGCGCACCCGGCAGTGTTTTTATCTAAACACAACGAGGAGCGCACATCATGGCCGAACATGAAAACATGCCCAACAAGGGGGACAGCGCCCCCGAAATCACCCTGCCCGGCGGAGACGGAACGGTGGTCAGCCTTTCCGGTTTGCGCGGGAAGCCTGTGGTCGTCTATTTCTACCCCAAGGACGACACGCCCGGCTGCACGGTCGAGGCACTGGGATTTGAGGCGCTGGGGGCGGAGTTCAGCAAAGCCGGCGCCGAAGTGCTGGGCATCAGCCCGGACTCCCCCGCCTCCCACTGCAGATTCCAGAAAAAACACGGGCTGGGTTTCCGTCTGCTGTCGGACCAGGAGCACCAAGCGGCGGAGGCGTACGGGGTCTGGGTGGAGAAAAGCATGTACGGCAAGACATACATGGGCATCCAGCGGGCCACTTTTCTCGTGGATGCATCCGGAAAAATCGCCCGCCTGTGGCCCAAGGTCAAGCCGGAAGGCCACGCGGAGGAGGTGCTGGAGGCCGTGCGCGCCCTGTGAGTCCGGTTACTTTGCGACCCGGTTCCCCTCGGCGTCCTCGTACTGGGCACCGGCGCTCAACTGGGCGACACGCGCCTGATAGAACGCGTCCTGGATGGCGCCCAGCGCCTTGGATTTCAGGCTGGACGCGTTGAGAACGCCCTCGTAGATGGTCCAGCGGTTGGCGTTCTCGCTCATCACCACCAGGGCGTCCTTGTCGCGCTCCCGCGAGGTGGTGGCTTTCTTGTACGCCGAGCCGCGGACCAGGGAGATGAGGCCGTTGCGCTGCTCGAAGGCAAATCCGCTCGCCAGCAGCTTCTCCACCAGCTCCGCGCGCGCCGAGCGGGTGCGGACCGCCTGCACGATTTCCGGGGTGTCCAGCACGATGTCGCCCCTGTTCTCGGGGGTGAAGTCGCGGTTGCCCGCCTTGACCGCTGTCTCAACGGCCTCGGCCGCACCGCGGAGGTCGGCCTCCTGCAGGCCGGAATAGTCCACCCGGTGGGACACGAGGGGCCGGGGAATCAGGGAGCAGCCCCCCAGCGCCAGGCAGAGGACCACGCCGGCCGAAAGCACCGCAAGGGGGGAAAGTCTCATGTGTTGTCTTCCTTTTCCTGAAATGCCTCGCAACGGTTCTTGCCGAGGCTCTTCGCACGATACAACGCCGTGTCCGCGGCTTTCAACAAGGCCCCGCCCCCCTCCATGGTCTCCGGATCGAAAAGCGCCACGCCCAGGCTCGCGGTGATGCGCATGCCGGGGGGAAGCTGCTCGAAGGGCGCGCCGGCAATGGCCTTGCGGATGCGCTCGGCCTCCAGCATGGCCCCCGACATGCCGGTTTGCGGCAGAAGAACCACGAATTCCTCGCCGCCGTACCGGGCGAGAAGGTCCACCTTGCGGATGTGCCGGTGGATGCGCCGGCAGAGCTCCTTCAGGACGCTGTCCCCCGCCGCGTGCCCCCAGGAGTCGTTGACCACCTTGAAGTCGTCCACATCCAGCATGATGCAGGCCAGGGGGATGTGATAGCGCGCCGCGCGCTCGCATTCCTGGTCCAGACGCTCCCGCACATAGCGGCGGTTGCGCGTGCCCGTCAGCTCGTCCGTGATGGCCAGCCGTTCCAGGGCCTCGGTTTGCAGCGATGTCAGGCGCATGGCCGTAACAAGCGCGGGGTTGGTGTCGGCGTCGCCCTGATGACCGTTTCGGGCGCCGGACAGCGGCGCCGGTCCCAGCACCATTTCTGCGAGATGGGCCACCGTGGACCGTTGGACGGTCCAGCCGCCGTGGAAGAAGCCCTCCCCCGCGTTGGCCGTGGGCTCCCAGGCGAACAGGGCCACGCTGATCTCGGGAGACAAGGCGGCGAAAATGCGGTCCCCCGGGCCGAGGGGGCTGACGCTCTGGACGCAGGTGAACCCCGCCGGGCACTGCCCCTCCCCCCGGCTGTCCGCCACACAGTAGGCCCGCGCGCGCCCCTGCACGGTCTTCGCCGCGGGGGGCAGCCAGTTGAGCGTCTCCGCGTCCCCGACAACGCAAAGGCTTTCATCGTCGCGGGAGAGGACAATTTTGGCGGCCTCGGCGAGCAGGGCCGCGAAAACGGCGGGATCGTGGACCCGGGCGCACACGCCGGGCACGGAAAGCGGCATCTTCTGGGCGAGCACACGGTTCATCAGGGAATGTTGTTCACCGGGCTTTGACACGCTCCTACACCTTGCCACCGCCCCACAAGGGGGGAGTCGGGGATTATCCCCCTATTGGGGCCGAAAATCAAGCGGCTGCCGGCGCCTCCGCCGGCGGGGATTCCGCCGGGACGCCCTGCGCGTCCCCGGCGCCGGGCTCCAGCGGCATGCCGGGGGTGTACTTCTCGACGATGGCGACAGGGGTTGAGCGGACCACAAGGTCCCAAAGTTCCTCGACCTCCTCATTCAGCATGCGCGCGCAGCCGTGCGAACTGAACTGTCCGACGCTGTCCGGGGCGATGGTGCCGTGGATGCCCAGATCCTTGGGGAGGTTCGGCTCCTGCGGGACAAGGGGCATCCAGCGGGTTCCCAGCTCGTTGGCCGGGTCGCCCGCCGGGATGGGCCCCGCACCCTGTTTGTGCCAGACGGGGTCCTTCTCCTTGACGCCGATGATGTACTTGCCGGGCGTCGTTTCATGACCCGGCATGCCGAGGCCGGTCCGGTACATCTTGAAGACGCCCCGGCTGTCGAGCAGGAATATCCGGCAGGTGGACCGTTCAATGACGAGGTGGAAATCCTTGGGGGTGTACTTGAGCCGCTGGCCCGGGGACAGCGTCTGTCCGTCGGACAGGTTGTTGGCCCGCATCAGCAGGGCCTGGGTGGTGTTAAGCTTGATTCCGATGCTGATCAGGGTGTCCCCCCGTTCCACGGTGTACACCTTGCTTTCGGGGGTCTCCCCCGGAGTGAAGATGAGCTGGACATTCAGGCGGCCCAGCGGTCCGAGCGCCTCGTTCCAGGCCGGACTGTCCCACGGCGCGCGTTCGGCGGCGTCGCGGAAGAGGTCCCGCGCGCCCGTCAGGTCCCCCTCGGCCTCTTTCATCCGGCCCAGTCCGCAGAGGGCCATCGCCTGCATTTCCGGGGGCGCGTTTTCCCGCAACTGGCCGTAGAGGGCGCCGGCCTCCTCTTTCCGGCCGGCCCTTTCGTGTTCAAAGGCAAGCCGTGCCACGAGCACCGGATACTCCGGGGTGGCGGCCAGGTCGTCCATGCCCTTTTCCAGGGCCGCCACGGCCTCCGCGGGCTTGCCCTGGGCGTTCAGGATGTCGGCCAGACACAGAACCGCCGGGCCCGCCACACGCGGTTCCCGGGCGCGCAGGGCGGGTTTGAGCGCGGTGTGCGCCGCGTCGGGGTTTCCCCCGGCCAGCAGGCCGCGCGCATCCTCGAGGGCCTTGGCCGCCGTTTCCGGCGAGGACGCGGCCAGTTGGAGCACACGGCCCGCCCCGTGGCGGTAGGCGTAGAGCCCGGCGCCGCCGATGGCGGAAAGAACCACCAGCACGGCCAGAATGCGGAACAGACCGCCGTCCCCGCCGGACTTTCTGAAGAACACGCTTTTCTTTTTTCTTGCCATTAAATGCGGAATTGCCTTTCGTAGACGCGCTTGAGATCCAGAAGGAGCTCCGTGCAGGACTGATAGCGCCGGTTGACATCCCTCCTGAGACACTTGAGAATCACCCGGTCCAGCCGGTCTGGAATCTCCTTGTTGACGGAGGAGGGAATCGGGAAATCATATGCGGGGCTGATGATCTGCTTGATTTTCTCCCGGACAGTGAGGCCCGAACAGGGGTGGCACGCCGTGAACAGCTCGAACATGGTGATGCCGAAGGAGAAAATGTCGGACCGGCCGTCCAGGTTCTTCTTTCGGAGCTGCTCGGGCGACATGTAGAGGCGGGTGCCCCCGGTCTCCTTCATCCAGCGCAGCCGCCAGCTGGAGGTGGACTTGGAAAGCCCGAAGTCCACGATCTTGATGTCGCGCCCGTCCTTGGAGAAGAGGAAGTTGGCCGGCTTGATGTCGCGGTGGATGACCGAGTGCTGGTGGAGAAAGTCCAGCCCCTCGCACAGGCGGATGCAGATGTCAATCATCTGCTTGACCGTCAGCACCCGGTTTTCAATGAAGTACTTCATGTTGTAGCCGTCAACGAACTCCATCAGCAGGCAGCGGCGGATGTTCCCCTCGTTGTCCTCCTGCTCCACGATGGTCTTCCGCATCTTGATGATGGCCGGGTGGTCGAGGCTGGCGGCGATCATGACCTCGCGCCCGATGTAGTCCTTCTTGCGGCGTTTCTTGTCGAGGTCGTAGGTCTTGTGCAGCACCTTGATGGCGATGGTGTCGTCTTTGACCGGGTCGAGGGCCTTGTACACCGTGCCCATGCCCCCGCTGCCCACCGGCGCCAGAATGCGGTACGGGCCCACATTGGACAGCTCGAACTCGTAGTCCACAGCGGCCGCGGCGGCCGTTCCCTTGGCCTCCGCTTTCTTGCCGGAACGCAGCGCTTTCAGTTTGTCAAGCAGCCCCATGGGGGTTCTCCTCGGAGGGCGCGTCATGCCCGGTCCCATCGTAGCGGAGCCCGCGCGCGCATTGCAAAGCGCGGCTCACCATCCGCGCGCCTTCATGGCGTCCATGGACTCCCGGTCCGTCGCGTGGGGCGGCGCGGGGGAGAGCGCGGAAACGGCCGCCCGCTCCTCCGGGGTGAGCCGCAGGTCCAGGCACTGGAGCGTGTCCCGGAACTGCTCCAGGTTCCGGCAGCCGAACAGGGTCGAGGTCACCGCGGGGTGGGCCATGACCCAGGCCATGGCCAGCGCCGCGGGCGGCACGCCCCGCTCCCGCGCGTGCTCCACAAAGCGCCCCGCCACCTCCATGTATCCGGGGTCCGCGTAGCGCTGGCGGTACATCTCCGTCTCGTGGAGGCGCCCCGTGCCGCCCGCCAGATACTTGCCCGTGAGCACCCCCGCGCCGATGGCGTTGTAGGGCACCACGGCCAGCCCCTCATGCGCCGCCATCGGCAGGATTTCCACCTCCACCTGGCGCTTGATCAGACTGTACATGGGTTGGAAGCACACCGGCGCGTGGAGGTTGTGCTGCCGGGCCGCGCCGAGGGCCGCCATGGCCTGCCATGCCGCGAAGTTGGACACCCCGCAGTACCGCACCTTCCCCTGCTCAATGGCCGTGTGCATCGCCCGCACGGACTCCTCAACCGGGACATGCTCGTCCCAGTGGTGCAGATAGACAATGTCCAGATAGTCTGTGTTCAGCCGCCGCAGCGACCGCTCCACCGACGCCAAAATGTTCCGCCGCGACAGCCCCTCGTCGTTCCGGCCCCCGCCGAAGGGGAAGAAGACCTTCGACGCCAGAATGATCTGGTCCCGGTGCGGGCCGATCCACCGTCCCACAATCTCCTCCGTCACGCCCTTGTTGTAATTGTGCGCCGTGTCGAAGAAATTGATCCCCAAGTCCAGCGCCGCGTCCATGATCTCCCGCGACACCGCCTCACCGGACTCATTGCCAAAGGTCATCGTGCCCAGGCACACCTCGGACACGAGGAGCCCGGTCTTTCCAAAACGCGCGTATTTCATGGAGTTTCTCCCACAGACGCCATCCGAACGTCCCCCATTGTACCCTCCCGCCCCACGCGCGTCCAAACGCGGTGCAAAACGTGGACGCGCCCCCGTCATCGCGAGCCCCAGACCGCCCGGGGGTGGGAATGTCGTTGAAGAAAGGCGTGTCAGGCATCAGATGTCGCGGGAGCCCCCGCACGTCCTTGGCGGGTCCGTCTGTTGTGTGGAGTGCGGTGGCAGAGCGAAGCGGCGACACCGCTTTGCCCGGGGAGGATCCATGCCGCACCCCTCACGGCAGCTCTTTCCCGGGAACCAAAGCGGCGTCGTTGCCGCCGCACTCCAAAAGGAGACGCCGCGCGCCC
>JAAYBR010000056.1 GCA_012730045.1 Candidatus Hydrogenedentota bacterium
ACGGCTTCGGCTCCCTCCATCGCCCAAACCGCGCGCCCCCTGGGATCGCCAAGCTCCAGCTTGGCCTCTTGGGTTCTTCCGCGCGGGCCTGTTCGATCCGTATTTCCCCGAAAGCCAAGGGGAAGCTTGGCGATCCCAGGGGCGCGGCCTCTCCAGCGAACCCGGTACTTTCTTAGCAGGTCTTATCCGGCGGTCAGGCCGGGACGGGCCTCCACGCCTCCTGCCTTTTCCGGCAGAGGTAGACAGCAAGACTCTCGGCGGGGACGGCCTGCGAGACAATGTCAAACCCCGCCCTTCGCAGGAGGCCCTCCATGATCCAGTCGTAGGTGCTGAACTCTTGGGCCACGTGCCGCGCGGCGGGAATCCGCATTTCCGGGAGGGACGCGGCGAAGCGCTCAAAATGGGGCTCGGGCGCCTCGTCGGCGGCGGGGGCGAACACCACATCCCGGAGGACAAATCTTCCCCCCGGCTTGAGCGCGCGCGCGACGTTGCGCAGGGCCGCCAGCTTCCACAGGTCGGGCAGATGGTGCAGCGCCAGGCCGGAGACGGCGCCGTCGAAGGCGCCGTCCGGCAGGTCCATGGTCAGGAATCCGGCGTGGCGGGTGGCGACGGTAGTTCCCGCGTCGGCGGCCTTCCGCCGCACGTAGTCGAGCATGACGGCGGAGACGTCCACCGCCGTGACGGCCATTCCCGCCGCAGCCGCCGCCCGGGCAAACCGCCCCGTGCCGCAGCCGATCTCAAGCACGGCGGCCCCGGGAACCAGGGCGAGCATGTCCAGCGTCTCCCGGTTCTCGCCGTCAATGTCGCGGAAGGCACCCATGCGGGCGTCATAGGCCTCCACCTCGGCGAGGTCCGCATAGTCCGTCCCCACCTGGCGCATTTCATCCCACAGCCAGTCTTTTTCTGTCATGTTGGGGCTCCTCCGGCCGCGCGCGCGGCGCGCCCCCGGGCGCGGGGGCGGCCCATTGTACCGCACCCTCCCCGCCCGCGCGCATCCTGGGGCGTTCCGCGTCCGTGTGCCGGTTGCGCGGGGCGGGGCGCGGCGGCTACACTGGGGGGCCGTTTCCAAAGGACCTTGATCGCGAGGTTTTTCCATGGTTTCCCCGCTCATTCTGGTGACAAACGACGACGGCATCGGCGCGCCGGGCCTGGCGGCGCTGGCCGCCGCGCTGGCGCCCCTGGGCGAGGTGCATGTCTACGCCCCCGACCGCCAGCGCAGCGCCGTGGGCCATGCCGTGTCGCTGCACACGCCCCTGCGCGTGACGGAGGCGGGGGAGCGGCGGCGCATGGTGGACGGCACCCCGACGGACTGCGTCATGCTGGCCGTGCGCGGGCTGCTGCCCCGGCGGCCGTCGCTGGTGGTGAGCGGGATCAACTCGGGCGCGAACCTGGGCGACGATGTGACCTATTCCGGCACCGTGGCGGGGGCCTACGAGGGCATGCTGCTGGGGATTCCCTCGCTGGCGGTCTCCAACACCGCCCACGCGCCGGAGCACTACGATGCGTCCGCCGCCGTGGCGGCGCGGCTGGCGGCGCGGGTGCTGGCGCGGGGGCTGCCCGCCGGGGTCATGCTCAACGTGAACATCCCCGACCTCCCCGGGGACCAGATCGGCGGCGTCGCCGCCACGCGCATGGGCCGCCGCAACTACCAGGATGAGATCGTCGAGCGCGAGGACCCGCGCGGCGGACGCTACTACTGGATCGGCGGCGCCCAGCCCGACCACTACCCGGAAACGGGCACGGATTTCGAGGCCGTTGGACGCGGCATGGTGAGCGTGACACCCCTGCAGCGCGACCTCACGGCCCACGCCGCCCTGCCGGACCTCGCGGCGATGCTGGGCGGCCCGGACGCCTGAACCGGCGGCGGGCGTGATTTTCCCGGTGCCGGGGGGGTACCATACACGGCCATGCACGCGTTTCCGGGCAACCACGGGGCGGCCGCCCCGCAACATGACAGGAGAACAGGGCATGTCCATCACGCTGATGAGCACGATCAAGGGTTCGCTGCTGGAGGGGTTCTTCCCGGAGGGATGGGACTTGGCGAAGCTGGACGCCCTGTGCGGGCGCAAGCCGGAGACCCTGGCGAAGGCGGAGAAGTGGTGGAGCAAAAAGTTTGAGGCGGTTCCCTGCGCGTCCCTGGCGGACTTCGACATGATGATGGGCCACGAGATCGCGTGGGAGATCGCCCAGGCGAAGAAGGCGGGCAGACAGATCCTCTTCATCCTGCCCGTGGGCCCCATGGGCATGTACCGCTGGGCGGTGTATTTCCTGAAGGAGTGGAACGTGGACTGCCGCCATGTCCACGGCTTCAACATGGACGAGTGGAGCGACGCGAAGGGCAACACGCTGCCGGCGAAGGACCCCGGGGCGTTCCAGAACGCCATGGAGCAGGCCTTTTACGGCCCCCTGGGCAAACTGTCCGCGCCGAAGAACCAGCGGCACTTCGCGACGAAGACCTCGCTGCCGAAATACGCGGACGCCATCGCCGCACTGCGCGCGAAGGGCGCGCGGCTGGTCACGGTGTACGGCATCGGGCGCGCGTGCCACATTGCCTTCTGGGAGCCGCACTTTGCGAAGGAGTACGCCTCGGTGGCGGCGTGGAAGAAGGCGACCCACCGGCTGGGCGCGCGGCTCTGCCCGCTGACCATCGAGCAGAACGCGATCACGAGCTTCAAGAGCCGGACCACGCTGGTGCCCGCGACGGCGAACACCGTCGGCCCGGGCCTCTTCCTCCAGTCCGACCGGTGCATCGGCGGGGCGGACGGCGCGCTGGGCCGCGGCATGATGTGGCAGGGCATGTCGCTGTGGGCGACGCTGCACCACGAGCCGACGCCGTGGATTCCCAGCACGTTCATGCCGACCCTGCCCGGGCGGCTCTTCTTCCTTCAGGAGCTGGCGGGGCCGCTTGAGCCGGAGTGCAACTGATCGGTGGTCATTTCCCGCGCATACGGCAGGCGCCCCGAGAAGCGCTTTGACGAGCGGTACCCCGTCGTGGTGGCGGGGGCCGGCGTGACCGGCCTCGCGGCGGCGCGCCTGCTCCAGTCCCTCGGGCTGGAGTGCGTCGTGTTTGAGAAGGGCGCCCGCGTGGGCGGCCGCTGCGCCACGCGCACGGCCGGAGACGCCGTGTTCGACTACGGCGCGCAGTTTTTCACGGCGCGCAGCGCGGAGTTTCAGCAGCTTGTGGGCGAGTGGACGGCGCGCGGCGTCGCGCGCGAGTGGACGCGCAGCTTCCCCTCGCTGGACGGCGTGGCCGAGCAGCCGGGCTTTCCCCGGTACATCGGGGCGGACGGCATGTCGGGGGTGGCGGAGACACTGGCGGAGGGGGTGGACGTGCGCTTTGACCGGCGGGTCAAGCGGATCACGGAGGCGCGCGGGTACTGGGACATGGAGATGGAGGAGGGCCCGGCGGTGCGCGCGGACGCGCTGCTGCTGACGATGCCGCTGCCGCTGGCGCTGCGCCTGATCAACGACGAGAACACCTGGCGCTTCGGCGCGCTGCTCGCGCCGGTCGCGGGGGCCCGCTATTTCCCCTGCTTCACCGCGATGGCCGTGCTCGACGGTCCCAGCGGCCTGCCGGGCCCCGGCGCGCTGCGGATGGACGAGGGCCCCGCCGCGTGGGTGGCCGACAACCGGATCAAGGGCGTCTCGAAGGCCCACGCGGTGACCATCCACGCGACGCACGACTGGTCCGAGGCGCACCTGGACCTTTCGCCGCAGGAGGCCGCCCAGGCGCTCCTGGACGCCGTGCGGCCGCATCTGGCCGCCAGGGCCGCGCAGGTGCAGGGATACCGCTGGCGCTACAGCGCGCCGGCCGCCGTGCTGCCGACCATGCATTACTATCTGGACTGCCGCGCGCCCCTGTGCTTCGCCGGGGACGCGTTCGGCGGCCGCCGTCTCGAGGGCGCCGTGCTCTCGGGCCGGTCGGCCGCGCGCGCGCTGGCCGCGCGGCTCTCCGGGGAGAACGACACACCATGAGCTTTACCAGGGAAGAGATGGCCGCGCGCGCGGCCGACACCGGGACCGAATGGGACTTCCTCGTCATCGGCGGCGGCGCGACCGGCGCCGGGGTGGCGGTGGACGCGGCGTCGCGCGGACTCAGCGTGCTGCTGGTGGACCGCGGCGACTTCGGCAAGGGCACGTCGAGCCGCAGCACGAAACTGGTGCACGGCGGGGTGCGCTACCTCCAGCAGGGCAACATCTCCCTGGTGATGGAGGCGCTGAAGGAGCGCGGCATCCTGCGGGACAACGCGCCGCACCTCGTGCACGACCTCCCCTTTGTCGTGCCGAACTACACCTGGTGGGAGGCGCCCTTCTACGGCATCGGCCTGCGCATCTATGACCTCCTCGCGGGAAAGCACGGCTTCGGGCCGTCGCGGAACCTGTCGGTGGAGAAGACCCTGGAGCGCATCCCCACCATCGAGACCGAGGGCCTGCGCGGCGGCGTGGTCTACTACGACGGCCAGTTCGACGACTCCCGGCTCCTCATCAACCTCGTGCAGACGGCCGCGGAGCACGGCGCCGCGGCGGTCAATTACATGGAGGCCGTGCGCATCCTGCGGCGGGACGACCTCGTCTGCGGCGCCGTGCTGCGCGACCGCGAGACCGGCGAGGAGCACACGGTGCGCGCGCGCGCGGTCATCAACGCGGCGGGGCCCTTCGTGGACGGCGTGCGCCGCCTCGACGAGCCGGACGCGGCGCCCATGATCCGCCCGAGCCAGGGCGTGCACATCATCCTCGACCGGTCCTTCCTCCCCGGCGACAGCGCCATCATGGTGCCGCACACCGACGACGGGCGCGTGCTCTTCGCCATCCCCTGGCGCGGGCGCACGCTGGTCGGCACGACGGACACGCCCATTGACGACCTGCCCGGCGAGCCGCGCGCCCAGGACCAGGAGGTGGAGTTCCTGCTGAGCCACGCGGCGCGCTACCTCACCCGCGACCCCGGCCGGGACGACGTGCTGAGCGTCTTCGCGGGCATCCGCCCGCTGGCGGCGGGCGACGCGGCCACCACGGCGGCGCTCTCGCGCGACCACACGCTGCACATCTCGCGCAGCGGGCTCGTGACCATCACGGGCGGCAAGTGGACCACCTACCGGAAGATGGCGGAGGACACGGTGGACCAGGCGGCGACCATCGCGCGCCTCGACCCGCCCCCCTGCGCCACGAAGACCCTGCGCATCCACGGCCACGTCGAGCGCGCGGAGGAGTTCGGCGAGCTCGCCGTCTACGGCGCCGACGCGCTCTCGGTCCTCAACCTCGTGCGGGAGTCGCCGCAGAACGCCGAGCAGCTTCACCCGGACCTCGAGACCATCGAGGCCGAGGTCATCTGGGCCGCGCGCCATGAGATGGCCCGCACGGTGGAGGACGTCCTCTCCCGACGCACGCGCTGCCTGCTGTTCAACGCGGCGGCCAGCGTGGAGGCGGCCCCGCGCGTGGCGGCGATCCTCGCGAAGGAGCTGGGCCGCGACGCCGCCTGGCAGGCCGCGCAGGCGCGCGCCTTTGAGGAAACCGCGGCGGTCTACCGCCTCTGACCGCCCGACAACCACGGAGACCGGCGACATGAAAGCCCCCACGCGTCTTTGCCAGGTGCTCGCGGCGGCCGCCGCGCTGCTTGCGGCGGGGTTCGCCGCCGCGCAGGGCAAACCCTACGAACTGGTGAAGGACGTGCAGTACGGGGAGGCCAGGGGCGTCCCCCTGCTGCTGAACGTCTACAAACCGACCGGACAGAACCGCAACCCGCTCTACAAGCCCGGCGACACGGGGAAGGGCCTCGCCGTCATTGACGTGATCAGCGGCGGGTGGAACAGCAGCCCCGCGCGGGAGAACGAGCACGCGGCCGCCGGCATGTTCGACGTCGTGTGCGCGCGCGGCTACACCGTCTTCGCCGTGCGCGTGGGGTCGGTGCCGGAGTTCGACGGCCTGGAAATCACCGGGAACCTCCAGCGCGGCGTGCGCTGGGTGAAGGCCCACGCGGCGGAGTACGGGATCAACCCCGACCGCATCGGCATGGTGGGCGCGTCGGCGGGCGGGCACCTCACGCTGCTCTCAATGGTGAGGGAAGAGCCCGGCGATCCGAAGGCGGAGGACCCGCTGCTCCGTTTCAGCACGCGCATCGCGGCGGTGGCGGTGTTTTTCCCGCCGACCCATTTCCTGAACTGGGGCGGCGGCAGGGCGCCCATTACCAGCGAGCCGGGGCTGCTGTTCAACGGCGGCGTGGCGGGGAGGACGGAGGCCGAGATTGACGCGCGCCTCAGGGAGCTGTCCCCCGCGCTCCAGGTGAAGCCCGGCCTGCCGCCCGCGCTGCTCATCCACGGCGACTCGGACCCCATCGTGCCGCTGGACCAGTCGGAGCAGATGGTGAAGGCGCTCAAGGACGCCGGGAACGGCGCGGAGCTGGTGGTGAAGCAGGACGGCGGGCATTTCTGGCTCACCATCACCGAGGAGATCATCCTCATCACCGACTGGCTCGACAAGCAGCTGGCGGGCGCGCAATGACGGAGACGCGGGACGACGGGGAGCATCCTGTCGAGATGCTGCACCGGCCGGGGGCGCTGCTGCACGCGCGCCCGAAGACCCCGGGGCATTTCCGCCGCGCGCGCAACCGCGTCTACGCCGAGGCCCTCGGCGTCGCGCTGGTGATGGACGTGTTCCAGCCGGAGGGCCCGTCGAACGGCCTCGGCGTGGTGGACGTCATCAGCAGCGGCTGGCGCTCCGACCGGATCGCGCTCAACGAGCATGTGGGCTTCGGCCTGTGCGACGCCCTGTGCGGCGCGGGATTCACGGTCTTTGCGGCGTCGCCCGGCGCCGCGCGCCTCTTCGAGGGGAGGGACCTCGTCCTGCATGTGCACGCGGCGGTGCGCCATGTGCGCCACCACGCGGGGGAGTGGGGCGTGGACCCCGGCCGCCTCGCCCTCGCGGGCACCTCGGCGGGCGGGCACCTCGCCGCGCTCGCCGCGCTGTCGCCGCAGAAGGGCCGCCCCGCGGCCCGCGAGCCCCACCGCAGGCACGACTCGTCGGTCGCCGCCGTCGCGGCCTTCTTCGCGCCGTCGGACCTCGAGGGGCTGTTCCGGGGGGACGCCTCCCTGGAGGCCGCGCGGCAGGGCATCGCGTGGGAGGAGATGCTCTTTCACGGAGGCCTGCGGGGAAGGACGCCGGAGGAGGTGACAGAGCGGATGCGCGAACTCTCGCCCGTTCACGCGGCCGCATCGTTCCGCGCGCGCCATCCCGGGCAGGCGCCGCCGCCCTTCCTGCTGGTCCACGGCGACGCGGACCCCGTGGTGCCCCTTGTGCAGTCGCTGCGGCTGGCGGACGCGCTGCGCGCGGCCGGCGGTGTCGCCGACGTGCTGGTGCGTCCGGGCGGCGGCCATCCCTGGCCGGACGCCGGCGCCGAATGCGCCAAGGCGGCCGCGTGGCTCGCCGCCCGCCTGCGCTGACCCGCCCCGGCGCCCGCGCACGACCCTTTTGAAAACGCCGCATCTCACCCCCAAGGCGCTCCAACGACAAAACGCCCATGCCTTGTCTCCGGAAGGGTGTCTTTCGGCAGGCCCCGAAAACAAAGGCACGGGCGTTGTCGCGCGGGACTTACCTCCCGTGCCGCGCGGGCCCGGGAGCGCCTGGCTGTGGGAGATTACTTCTTCGCGACGGCCTTTTTCGCGGCCGGCTTCTTCGCGGCCGGCTTCTTCGCGGCGGCCTTCTTCACCGCCGGCTTCTTCGCGGCGGCCGGCTTCTTCGCGACGGCCTTCTTCACCGCGGGCTTCTTCGCGGCCGGCTTCTTCGCGACAGCCTTCTTCGCGGCCGGCTTCTTCGCCGCAGGCTTCTTCGCGACAGCCTTCTTCGCCGCGGGCTTCTTCGCCGCAGGCTTCTTCGCCGCAGGCTTCTTCGCCGCCGCTTTTTTCACATCCGCCATTGCTCGTTCCTCCTGTCTTGAACGACCTCGTCTCTCTTCCGCACCGCGCGGAGGCGTCATCCCGGACAACAGGTCCGCGATGCGCCCGCCGTTCATGCACACCATGAACGGCGCACTTCCACAGATGCGCTGCGCATCCGCAAAAGGCGTGGGAAAAGGCTCCGGGCTGGAAGGGGCCGCCGCGTCTTCCGCAAGCGCGGCGCCCCTTGACTCCGACGTGTCCGCTTGTTGGTCAGGCCACACGATAAAGAGTTCTTCGTTGCATTTTTTTCCGCGCGCGCCGTCGAAAAAAATGGTCCGCGTTGAACAACCCGGAAACTTGATTCAACTGTGACGCCGAATGTGTAGCAAACAAAGAGGAAAAAATCAAGCGTCAAGCCAAACTTTTTTTCTTTTTTTTGCGGGCGCGCGGCGGCGCTTTATTCGGCCGCGGCCGATTGGGTACCATGTGCGCGTCTGCGGAGATCACCGCAGAGGACGAAAGGAACCCGCGATGACGGAAGACAGTCAACGGCACGGCGAACTGCTTGAGCGCTTCAGGAGCGTGCGCGTGATGGCGGTGGGCGACATCTACCTCGACGAGAACATCTTCGGCTCCGTGACGGAGGTGAGCCTCGAGGCGCCCATCCCCGTCTTCGAGGTGCATGAGAAAAGGCACAACCCCGGCGCCGCGGGCAACGCCGCGTGCAACGCCGCATCGCTCGGCGGCCGGGTCACCATGGTCGGCGTGGTGGGCGACGATGTGAACGCGGGCATTGTGCGGCGCGCCTTTGAGGAGCGCGGCGTGGACACGTCGGGCATTGTCACCGACCCCTCGCGCGCCACGAACACCTACGGAAAGCTGAAGGCCGGCGGGCACAACATCCCCATGCAGGAGGTGCTGCGCACGGACACGCCGAAGCCCCGCATGGTGTCGGGCGGCGCCGAAGCCGCCGTCATCGCGCAGATACGCCGGCTCGCGCCGGAGGTGGACGCGGTCCTCATCGGCGACCAGGTGTCGGCCACGGTCTCCGACGCGGTGTACGCGGCCATCATGGAGTGCGCGGAGAAGTTCTCGCTGAAAACGGTCGCCGACTCGCGCGCCCGCGCCGGATACTTCGCCGGCGTGGACGTGATCAAGCCGAACGACCGCGAGGCCGGGCTCGCCGCGGGCATTGACGTGGTGGACGAGGCGTCGCTGATGCGGGCGGGGCGCTTCCTCACCACGCGCGCGAAGAACGCCATGGTCACGCGCGGCCCCGAAGGCATCACCGTGTTCGCCGCCGGCGGCTCCGTGGAGACGGTGCCCATCCGCCCGGTGCGCGCGGTGGACGTCACCGGCGCGGGCGACACCGTGGCCGCGGCGATCGTGCTCACCCTCGCCGCGGGCGGATCGCTGCGCGACGCGGCCGTGCTGGGCAATCTCGCCGCGGGCATCGCCGTGGCGCAGCCCGGCGTGGTCACCGTGTCCAACGACGAGCTGCGCGACGCCGTGCTCGGCCCGGAGGGTCCGGAGAAGCTCAAGTCGGTGGACCAGCTGCGCGGCGTGGTGGAGCGCCTGCGGCGCGACGGCAAACGGGTGGTGTGGACCAACGGCTGCTTCGACCTGCTGCACGCCGGGCACATCTCCTACCTGCTCAGCGCGCGCGCGTGCGGCGACGCGATGGTGGTCGGGCTCAACACGGACGCGTCGGTGCGCGCGCTCAAGGGGCCGGAGCGCCCCGTGGTGAACGAGATGGACCGCGCGCTCGTGCTGTCGGCGCTGGAGTGCGTGGACTACGTGGTGCTCTTCGGCGACCCGTCGCCCCTGCGCCTGATCGAGACGCTGCGGCCCGACGTCTACGCGAAGGGCGGCGACTACACGCTGGATACCATTGTGCAGGAGGAGCGCCGCGCCGTGGAGGCCTACGGCGGGTCCATCGCCATCATCCCCGGCCGCGAGGGGAAGTCCACCACGGGCCTCATCAACAAGATATCCGGGAAACCCTGACGGCCCGCGCCGCGGGTCAGAGCAGCTTTCCCGTCTCGCCGAAGCCCTCGCGCCTGCAGCCGCCCTCGCAGGCGTCCCAGCAGTAGGTGCAGAGGCTCTCCCTCGGCAGGGTGGTCGCCTCCACCATGTCGTCCAGCCGCTGGTACTGGAGCGTCGTGAGCGACAGGCGCGTGCGGATGCGCTCGACCATCGCCTGGTGGCGGTCGGAGTCCGGGTCGGCGTACTCGTCCAGATGCCGGTCCGACTCGCCCTCCAGCTCCTTCACGGCGCGGCGCCCGGCGAGGTCCATCTCCGACTTCGACCGGGAGAAGTTGAGGAAGCGGCAGCCGTGCACCAGCGGCGGGCAGGCGGGGCGCATGTGGACCTCCAGCGCCCCCACGTCGTAGAGCCGCTGGATCGTGTCCTTGAGCTGCGTGCCGCGCACGATCGAGTCGTCGCAGAAGACGATGCGCCGGCCCTGGATCAGCTCGCGGATGGGGATCAGTTTCATCCGCGCCACCAGGTCGCGCGTCGCCTGGGTCTGCGGCATGAAACTGCGCGGCCAGGTCGGCGTGTATTTGGCGAAGGGCCGCCCGTAGGGGATCTTCTTCTCGTTCGCGTAGCCGATGGCGTGGCCGGTGCCCGAGTCGGGGATGCCCGCCGCCACGTCCGCCTCCACCGTGTCCCGCCGCGCCAGCGCGGCGCCCGAGCGGTAGCGCATGGCCTCGGCGCTCACCCCCTCGTAGGACGACGCCGGGAACCCGTAGTAGACCCAGAGGAAGGTGCAGATGCGCAGGTCGTCGCCGGGGGCGACGCGGGTCTCCACGCCCTCCGCGGTGATGCGCACCACCTCGCCGGGGCCCAGGAAACGCTCCGTCTCGTAGTCCAGGTTGGGGAAGGCCGTGGTCTCCATGGCCGCGGCATGCGCGCCCTGCTTGGCGCCGACGGCCACCGCGGTGCGGCCGTAGCGGTCGCGCGCGGCGTAGAGCACCCCCTTTTCCGTCAGCAGCAGCAGCGAGAGCGACCCGTCCACCGCGCCCTGCGCGATCTGGATGCCCTCCTCAAAGGTGGCCCCCTGGTTGATCAGCGTCGCCACCAGCTCCGTCGGGTTGATGCCCCCGCCGCTCATCTCCGAGAAATGCGTCGTCCACTTGGAGAACGCCAGCGACGCCAGGTCCGCCAGATTGTTGATCCGCCCCACCGTGACCAGCGCGTAGGGGCCCAGATGCGACCCGATCAGCAGGGGCTGCGAGTCCGTGTCGCTGATCACGCCCACCCCCGCGTGCCCCCGCATCTTCACGATGTCATCCTCAAACTTCGACCGGAACTGCGCCGTGCTGATGTCGTGGATGCGCCGGTCGAAGCCCGTCTCCCGGTCCAGCACCGCCAGTCCGCCGCGGTAGGTCCCCAGGTGCGAGTGGAAATCCGTGCCGTAGAAAAGGTCGCTGGTGCAGTCGTCCGCCGAGACGACGCCGAAGAATCCGCCCATGAGACTGAACTCCCGCTGGTTGGGGGACGGTCTGTGCGCCCCGCCGGTCCGGCAACGCGCGCCGGGGCAATGGTACAGAAGCCCCCCCCCCCGCCGCAACGGAAAAACTGCCGGATGCGCCGCCCGCGCCCGGCGGCGGCCATTTGCGCGCATGGCGGGAGGACGGGCAGAATGCCTTTGCCGCCGCGCGCCGGCGAACCGGAGGAACGACCATGCCCGCCCCCGCCTGCCTCTTGCTGCTGGCCGTCCTGGCCGCCGGCGCCGACGCCCCCGCCCCGTCCGTGCGGATCGGCGGCGTGTTTCCCGCCCTCACTGTGTTCGCCCCCGGGGCGGGCAGCGCCAGCGAGACGGGCATCGGCGCGCTCATCCCCTGGGCCGACCGGCTGTGGGCCGTCGGCTATGTGGCCCACATCAAGGGCGAGGGCATCGGCCTCTACGAGATCCGCGACGACATGACCATGCGGCTCCACCCCGGGGCGGTGACGGGCACCTTCGCCAACCGCATGGTCCACTGGGAGACGAAACAGGCGGTCATCGGCCCGCACGTCATCGCCGCGGACGGCACGGTGCGCACCGTGGACGCCCTCAGGGGCCACCGCCTCACCGCCACGGCCCGCCACCTGAAACACCCCGAAACGATGGCCTACTTCCTCACCATGGAGGGGCTGCTGTTCGAGACCGACCTGGCCACGCTGGAAACCACGCGGCTGGCCGACCTCGTGAAGGAGCTGGAGATCGGCGGCCAGCCGCATTTCAAGGGCGCCCACTCGGCCCAGGGCCGCCTCGTCGTGGCCAACAACACCTACGAGGAGCCGGAGTATCTCGGGGAACGGGCGGCGGGCTGCCTCGCCGAGTGGGACGGCGCCGCCTGGACCGTGCTGGAGCGCAACCCCTTCGTGGAGGTGTCGGGCAAGCAGAACCCCGCAGCCGGGGGGCGCTACGGCAACACGCTCTACGCCGCGGGCTGGGACCGGGCGTCGGCCATCCTGCGCGTGCTGCACGACGGCCAGTGGACGCGTTACCGCCTGCCGAAGGGAAGCCAGTCCTTCGACCACACCTGGAACACCGAGTGGATGCGCATCCGCGAGGCGCAGACGGAGCGCTACCTCATGGACCTGCACGGCCTCTTCTATGAGCTGCCCCCGCTGGTCTACGGCGGGAAGGTGTGGGGCGTGCGCCCCATCTGCGCGCACCTGCGCATCGTGCCCGACTTCTGCTTCTGGCGCGGCCTGTTCACGATGGCCGGCGACCAGACGGACAACGCCGTCGGCCAGCCGCAGTCGGGCCTGTGGTTCGGGAACATTGACGACCTGTGGCGCATGGGCAAGCCCGCCGGATGGGGCGGCCCGTGGTGGGACACGGAGGTGGCGGCGGACACGCCTTCGGACCCGTACCTCATGACGGGCTTCGACAAGAAGTGCCTCCACCTCACCCACGGCGCGGCGGAGACCGTCCGCTTCACCGTCGAGGTGGACTTCCTGGGCAACGGAACCTGGGCGCGCTACGAAACCTTCGAGGTGCCCGCGGGGGGCTACGCCCACCACGAGTTCCCGGACGGGTTCTCCGCGCACTGGGTCCGCGTGCGCGCCGACAAGGCCTGCCGCGCCACGGCCCACTTCACGTATTCGTGAGGCCCCGGGTTCAGCCCTCGCGGACCTCGCGCTTTTCGGGGTCGAAGACCATCCGCTTCCCGGAGTCGAGGGCCATCATGGCCATGACCACCGCGACGGCGTGCTGGTAGCCCGCGTCCATGGAGGCGTTGGGCGTCTTGCGGGTGCGCAGGCACTGGAGCCAGTCGAGCATGTGGTCCGGCATCTCCACATGCTCAACCTTGGTGACTTCGTTCTTCACCCCCGGCTTGCCCGCGCCGTCGGTGTAGACGAAGGGGTTGTCCCAGTCCACCAGGTCCATGCTGGCCTCGTTGCCGAAAATCTTGAAGCTGTCCCCGGAGCCGTTGCCGAAGTTGGTGGAGTAGGACACCATGAACCCCTCGGGATAGGTCCACAGCACCTGGGCGTGGTCCGGGCAGGTGAACTTGTACTCGTCGTCCCAGGTGTAGGTGCCGCCGAGGCCCACGGCGCTGTGGGGGAACTTCGCCCCCGTGATGTAGTGGACCAGGTCAATGAAATGGCTGCCGAACCCGGGGACCGTGCCGTCGGAGAAGTCGCGGTAGCCGTACCACCCCGTGAAGTGGACCGAGTTGTACGGGCGCATGGGCCGGTACATGAGGAACTCCTTCCAGTCCACGTCCTGCTCCCTCGCCTCCTTCACCCGGCTGTACCAGTAGGGGCGCGGGTCGTTGCGCATCTGCTCGACGCGCCCCACCTTCCCGAGCACGCCCGTCTTGAACACCTCGCGCGCCCCCGTCATGCTCGGCAGGCTGCGGAGCTGCGTGCCGATCTGCACGATGATCCCGCTCTCCTTCACGGCGTCGTAGGCCACGTTCAGGCTCTCGATGTCCATCGAGAGCGGCTTCTCGCAGTACGCGTCCTTGCCCGCCTTCGCCGCGGCCTCCAGATGCCGCGTGTGCTGGTGGTCGCACGACGCGATCATCACGGCGTCCACGTCCGGGTTGTTGATCAGTTCCTGGTAGTTGGTGTACTGCTTTGCCTCGATGCCGTACCAGTCCTTCGCCATCTTCGCCGCCTCCTCCCGCACCACGCTCCACACGTCGCACACCGCGCGGAACTCCACGTTCTGCGCCTTGTCGTGCGGGTGCACCCCCGTCATGTGGGCGCCCCGGCCCCGGTCGCCGCAGCCGATCATGCCCAGGCCGATCCGGTCATTCGCCCCCACCACGCGGGCGTAGCTCTTCGCGCTCATCGCGACCGCCGCGCTCCCGGCGACGGAGGCGGCTTTCAGAAAATCACGGCGGGTCGGCTTGGTGTCCATGGCAGTGCTCCTTGGGTTGATGGGATGGGCAAACCGCCGTCCAGAATGCCACAACGCGCCGCGGTTTGCAAACAGACCCGCGCGGCCCGCGCCGGGATCATGCGGTGTTTTTGCTACGATGGGGCCATGGGTGCGCCGTTCACAACCGTCTCCCGCCGCAGGCGCCGGGCCTGGCTGCTCTTCGGGCTCGTGCTTTTCTGCGCGCTGGTCCTCGTCCTGTCCCACGCCGCGGGGCGGCTGACCGCCGTTTCCGCCCCTGCGCCCGCGCCGGCGCCCGCGCCCGCGCCCGCAACGGCACCCGCGCCCGCGCCCGCGCCCGCGCCCGCAACGGCACCCGCGCCTGCGCCCGCGTCGGCCGGGCCGCAGGCGGTCGAGACGCTCTTCTTCCCCGCCGACCGCGCGGACCCCGCCGGGCCGCACGCGCGCCTGCTGGGGGCGTTGGCGGGGGCCCGGGAGTCCGCGCTCTGCGCGTGGTACGATCTGGACCTGCCCGAGGCGGCGGAGGTGCTGGTGGACCTGCACCGGCGCGGGGTGCGGACCGCCCTGGTCACGGAATATGACCACCGCGACCGCGCGCCCCTGCGGCGCGCGAGGGAGGCGGGGGTGCCCGTGGTCTTCGACAACGGCTCGGGCCTCATGCACGACAAGTTCTGCGTGATAGACGGGCGCACCGTGTGGACGGGCTCGGTAAACGTGACGGCGAACGGCTTCTTCCGCAACGACAACCACGCGCTGCTGGTGGCGTCGCCGGAGCTGGCGGAGAACTACGCCGCCGAGTTTGACGAAATGTTCACCCGGCGAATGTTCGGGGCGGGGCCCTGCCTGCCGACGCCGCACCGCGAGGTCACGGCGGGGGGCACGCGGATCGAGTGCCTCTTCTCGCCCGACGACGGGGTGGCGGAGGCCCTGCGCGCCTTTGTGCGCGGCGCGCGGACCCGGGTGGACTTCATGGCCTTCTCCTTCACCTCGAAGGGGCTGGCGGAGGCGATGGCGGAGCGGCTGGCCGCCGGGGTGGCCGTGCGCGGCGTGTTCGAGCGGCGCGGCGCGGGGTCGGCGGCGTCGCGCGACGAGTGGCTGGCCGCGCGGGGCGCGGAGGTCTGGCTCGACGGGAACCCCGGCGCGATGCACCACAAGGTGATCGTCGTGGACGCGGCCGCCGTCGCCGCGGGCAGCTACAACTTCAGCGGGAGCGCGGA
Source organism: Candidatus Hydrogenedentota bacterium (assembly GCA_012730045.1). Classification (NCBI taxonomy): domain Bacteria; kingdom Pseudomonadati; phylum Candidatus Hydrogenedentota; species Candidatus Hydrogenedentota bacterium. The sequence goes on from JAAYBR010000056.1 coordinate 15,432, forward strand.
AACCCGCAACGATGAGAACCTGCTTATTCTCCACGACCCCGGCATTGCCGGGGCCTTCCTGCGCGAAATGGACCGCGTGGTGGCGGCAGCCGCGGCGGCGGGGACCGCAGGGCGGTAACGCGGTGCATGACCCCAGAACTCATTCACGCCAGGCCCGGACGCCGTGAAGCCTGGGCACGGGCGATTTTGAGGCCGCGGGGGGCGCGGGGTGTATACTTGCCCCCGACGGCATCAGGCCGTGAGGAGGGTTATCGCCGGGTGAGCGACGGCCAAGACATCCAGACCCCGCGCACGGCGCCGCCGCTGCGCACACGGAAACTGTCCTTCCTTCTGGGCGCCCTTTTTGTGCTGATCATGGCGGGCGCGCGGGTCGTGGCGGAAACCGCACACCGCCGGCTGCATGCCGACGGCCTGCTGGCACCCTGGGACAGGTGATTCCCTGACGGGCGCGCGGCGGGCTCAGCGCAGCTCCAGGAGCAGGCCCGCCACGGCGGCGGGGTTCACGGGGACGGGGGAGCCGAAATCCATCGCGCCGACGCGGTAGGTGCGCACGGGCAGGTAGCCCATGCGGCCCAGGGGCGCGCGGCACGCGCTGGCGGGCGCCATGACGGCGAAACAGCCCAGACGGTCCCTCGCCGCCGCCTCGACGGCGGACAGGGCCGCCGCCACGGCGGCGGGGTCCAGTTCCGGGGCGAAGACCGCGCCGTCCACGGCGAAGTAGGCATCCCCGCCGCCGACGGGGTTCGCATAGCCGTAGACCACCCCGGCGAGGCGGCCGTTGCGGCGGACGGTCCAGCCCGCGCCGCGGAGGCCGTCCTCGTTCCAGTTCACATAGGCCGCGAGGCGTTCCGGGGCATACCGGCGGCGCAGGCCGACCCCCGGCTGGTGCCGCTCCAGAAAGGCGGCGGCCTCCTCCATATCCTCCTCCTCCAGACGGGCCACGGCGAGCCCGGCAGGCGGCGCGCCGCCCGAACGGTGCCGCCAGGTCATCCAGCGGAGCCCCAGCCCCTGAAAAAACGACAGGCCACCCAGGTGCGCGGCCCTGGCGCAGTCGAGGGCCTTGGCATACAGCGGCACCGTGGCGGCGCGCAGCGCCGTGGGGGCGTCGCGGTCGGCCTCGGGCGCGCCGCCCGCCCGCCAGTACAGGCTGAAGGCGTGCCCCGCCAGCAGGCAGTTCAGCCCGTGGTGGAGCAGGAGGGCGTCCACCAGCCCCGAGTTTTCATATTCCGCCGAGGTGCAGAAGCCCGTGGTGATGGTGACCTCTCCGGCGTCCGGCGGCAGGTCCGCCGCCATGGGCAGGCCGAGAGCCACGGCGCGCACCCGGCCGTCCCGCCGGGCGAGGGTGACCAGACCGGGCGCGCCGCTGAAGGCGCGGGCCAGGCGCAGCAGGGAGGGGGTGTAGGCAATGCGGACGCGCCGCCCGTAGGCGCGCTCCCAGGCATCGGAGATGAGGGCGCAGATTTCGGGGAGCGGCGCGTCGTCCAGGGTGCGGGTTTCCCAACCCAGGCCGCTGAACGTGTCTCCATGGCGCTTTTGCAGGCGCTCCAGCCGCTTCTGGAAGAAGGCTTCGGAGGGCATCCGCGTCAGGAGGCCATTGCGCGGGCGTTCTCGGCGGACGCGCCGGCCGCGGCCTGCGCCGCGAGCACCCGCTGCGCCAGTTCGCTGATGTCCACCATCACCGGAATGGTCTCGGAACCCATGTAGAACTCCGGCTCCCCCATGTGCCGCATGGGAATGCCCCGGCGCAGCAGCCGGTCGTGGAATCCGGCGTCCACGGTGCTCACCGCGTACCGGAGACCGCTCATGATGCAGAACTCCAGGGCTTTGGAGAAAAGCGCGGCGTAGGCCTTGCCGCCCCGGTGCCCCGGACGGATCACCATGGTGCCGACCTCCACCACAGAGGCCAGGTCGGCCCGGGCCAACAGCTCCCGCGCCCAGTCCTCAATGCCGAAATGGGTGAAGGAGGCCAGACGGAAAATGCTCTCGTGCCGGGGCTTCGGGTCAGTGACCAGCCGCAGCGACCCCACGGGCACGCCGTTCTCACTGGCCACAAAGTGGATAAAGTCGGGGTAGTCCTCGTTTTCCAGGACCACACCGTACTCGTTCGCCTCGATGTACCCTTCCTCCAGGTAGATTTCGTATTCCAGCTGCTTCGCCGCCTCGTTCCCGCCGGTATAGGCTTCCACGGTAATGCTCATGACTGTGGGATAACTCCTTGGCTTGCCTTGAGTTGTCCGGACCGAACCGCGCCGGTTCCGGAAAAAACCTCTGCGCACAATACCGGCGGCCCCGGGAAGTGTTACAGGTGCGCGGTTTTGTCAAGAGTTGACCGGCGCGCGCGGGAGGGGATCAGACGTCCGCCCCGGGGACACTGCGGGGACGGCGCGCGATGTCGCCCGCAATCACCCGGGCAATGTCTTCGGCGTCGTGGGAAGTGTGCGCCTCAAGATAGCGCTGGAGGCAGGCGGCGCGGGTCTCGATGGAGAGCCCCCAGCTCTTGCCGGTCGCCTCCCAGGTCTCCGCGCTGAGCAGCAGGAAGGCCTCGAAGGGGGAGGACTTCGTTGCGAAGACCCGTTCCATGGTGCGCGGAAAGGCCCCGCAGTTGAAGTACCGGTCAAAATGGCGCGAAAAGCGCTTCAGCCGCTGAAGGGTGAAAAAGGAGAGTTCTTTTGTCTCAAGCACCTCGTAGGGGGGCTCCGGCGAGAACAGTGCGCCCTCGGGCGGGGCCTGGTCCATCGGCGAGCCGGGCAGGCACTTCAGGATGCCCACCTGGATTTCCGGGATGCCCGTGGAAAGCAGCCGGTCGAACCCCTCGCCAAAGGCGGCCAGCCCCTCGCCGGGCAGTCCGGCGATGAGGTCCGCGTGGATGCGGGCACCGGTGTTCTTGCGGAGCGTATGAAGGGCCGCCAGGGCCCGGTCGGGGCTTTGGGGGCGGTGGACGGCTTCCAGGGTGGCGGGGGACAGGCTCTGGACCCCCACTTCGAGGTGAAGGCCGTTCCTCGGGAACCGCGCGAGCATCTCCACCATGGCGTCCGACAGCAGCTCGGGATGCAGCTCCAGATGCAGCTCCATGCCCGGCTGCCACCGCTCCAGGAAAAACTCCAGCACGGCGTGGAAGCGGTCCAGCCGCGCGTTGAACGTGCGGTCCACGAACTTGAAGCGCCGCGCGCCCCGCGCGAGGAGCGCGCCCATGGCCGCGAAGAGCGGCGGCAGGGGGAAGAAGCGCATTTTGTGCTCCCGCGCCGACACGCAGAACGCGCACCGGCCCAGGCAGCCCCGCGACGTCTCCACATACAGCACCCGGTGGGCGATGTCCTCGTCCGTGCAGGCGGCGTAAGGAAGCTCCAGGGTGTTCAGGTCGCACGGCGGCGGCGTGATCACCCGGCCCGGCGGCGGGGCGTTCTTAAGCAGTTTCACGCACAGCGCGGGGAACGCCGCCTCACCCTCGCCGCGCACCAGATAGTCCGCCGCGTAGTCCGTCTCCGCCGTGTCCGACCAGGTTTCCGGCCCGCCCACCACGACCCACAGCGCCGGACGCAGCCGTTTCAGCAGGCGGGCCAGCCGGCGGACCGTGTCGGCGTTCCAGATGTAGGCGCCCAGGCCGACCACGCCGGGGTTGCACGCCAGAATCGCCTCCGCCATGTCCGCCGGGGCGTCGTCCTGCGTGAACTCGAAACACCGGCAGCGCGGGCGGAGCGGGCCCATGTTGGCCGCGACACAGCGCTGCCCGAACGCGGTGTGCGAATACCGCGCCACCACGGTGGCCAGGACGATGCTGTTTTCCCCGGGAACTTCGGTCATGGATTCCCGCCTCTTCCGTTTTCACTCGGGACACATGATCAGAACACGCGCCCCGGCGGCAAGTCAAGCGCCAAAGGGGCCCGGCGGACTGCTACGGCCACCCCCTGATCGCCGGATAAGATATTGCGAGAACCGAAGCCGAGGCGGGAACGAGGTTGCCGCGCTTCGGTCGCAATGACGGGAAAACGCGCGTCATTGCGGGGAGGCCGCCCCGGCCGACGCGGCAACCTCTTGTCGGAAAGCCCAAAAATTCTCCGCATCTCAATGGGTGAGTTAGCGCCTTTGACAGCGCCGATGCTGTCAGCGCGAACCCGCAAGGCGTGCCCTGCCTCGAACACATCCGCGACCGCCGCTTGTCCGGCGATCCGGGGGGGGGGCGTGGCGGTCTGTCCCCCGTCCATGCCGGCCAACAGCCGGGACTTGACGCGGGGGACGGAACACGCTAGTATTACAGTGCAAGTTATATGCATGGTCGGTTGGTGCGGCACGGTCCCCTGTCGGGGATGACAAGGAGGTCTCTTGATGAACAGAATGTGGGTGCTTCTTGGGGTGGCGGCGCTGGCGGGGGTTGCGTGTCTGGGGGTGGGGTGCAAGCCCGGGGAGCCGTTGGCGGGGTTCACCGCCGATCCGACGAGCGGGGTGGCCCCGCTGAAGGTCCAGTTCACGGACCGCTCGGTCGTCACCAGGGAGTCCACGATCGCGGGGTGGTCGTGGACCTTTGGGGACGGGGGCACGTCCACGGAGCAGCATCCGGAACACACCTATGCGGCGGCGGGGAACTACACCGTCTCGCTCACTGTGACCAGCAGTTACGGAAAGACCAACGTGGTTACTCTGGCGGAGTATGTAAAGGTTGTGCCCGCGGGTGAACCACCGTTACCGGTCCCCAACGTGGTGGGCATGGTCCAGGCGGATGCAGAGGCGGCGATCACGGGCGCGGGCTTGGTGGTTGGGACGGTGACGGAGGCGCACCACGCCACGGTTCCCGCCGGGAATGTCATCAGCCAGAACCCGGCGGCGGGCGTCGAAGTCGCCTCCGGCTCCGCAGTCAGCCTGGTGGTGAGCAGGGGGCCGCAGCCAGTGGCCGTTCCGGATGTTGTGGACATGGCGCGCGTCGCGGCGGAGGCCGCCATTACCGCCGCAGGCTTGACCGCGGGCACGGTGACGGAGGAATTCAGCGCCACGGTTCCCGCCGGGAATGTCATCCGCCAGAACCCTGTGGCGGGCACCAGCGTGGCGCCGGGAAGCACGGTGGCGCTGGTTGTAAGTCTCGGGCCGGAGATGATCACCGTCCCGAGTGTAGTGGGTATGTCCCAGTCTGCGGCGCAGGCTGCTATTACGGGTGCCGGCCTTGCTGTGGGCACGGTAATGGAGCAATATCACGCGACCATCCCCGCAGGCCAGGTCAGCAGCCAGAACCCTGCGTCGGGTACTGAGTTGGCACCAGGTTCGGTGATAAATTTGGTGGTTTCCCGCGGGCCGTGGCTCGGCGGGGACGCAGTGACGATCCTCCTTCCGGGGAACGTACCGCTGGAGCTGATGCGGATACCGGCGGGGAGTTTTCTGATGGGCTCTCCGGATACGGAACAGGGCCGGAGCGAGGGCGATCGTGAGGGCCCGGTGCATGCGGTGACCATTGGGTATGATTTCTACATGGGGAAGTATGAGGTGACGCAGGGGCAGTGGCTGGCGGTGATGGGATCGTGGCCGGACAGGGCGCCGGAGTATTATGGAGTGGGGGCCAATTATCCCGCCTATTACGTCTCGTGGGACGACGCCCAGGCGTTCATCACGGCGGTGAACGCGCACATCACGGAGACGGGCCAGGGTACGGCGACGCTGCGTCTGCCGAGCGAGGCGGAGTGGGAGTATGCCTGCCGGGCGGGCACGCAGACGCGGTTCTACTTCGGGGACTCCTTGGGGGGGGAGGAAGAGTGGTGTGCGGATGATGGCGTACGTAGCCAGTACATGTGGTGGCACTGCGGACAAAACATGACTATTGCCAACAATCCAGTGGGCGGGCTGCTTCCGAACTTATTTGGATTGCACGACATGAGCGGGAACGTGTCGGAGTGGTGCGAGGACTGGTGGCACGATGACTACGTTGGAGCGCCGGTGGACGGTAGCCCTTGGATAGTTCCTTCGACGTCGGCCCGGATTGCTCGGGGTAGTGGCTACTACGCAATAGAATGCCGTTCGGCGAGTCGCGGCGCCTGTAGTCCGTGGGGCAGATTAGAATCAGTGGGATTCCGCTTGGCCTCAGATCAAGGCGAAGGTGAGGGTGAGGGTGAGGGTGAACCCGCCCTAATAACGGTCCCGAATGTAGTGGGCATGACCCAGTCTGCGGCGCAGGTCGCCATTACGGGTAGCGGCCTTGTCGTCGGGGCGGTAACCGAACAGTACCATGCGACCGTCCCGGCCGGACAGGTCCTCAGCCAGAACCCGGCGTCGGGTGTCAGCGTGGCAACAGAAAGCGCGGTGGCGCTGGTTGTGAGTCTCGGGCCGGAGATGGTCACCGTCCCGAATGTTGTGGGCATGACCGAGTCCGAAGCGCAGACCGCTGTTACGGGTGCCGGCCTTGTCGTCGGGACGGTAACCGAACAGTATCACGCGACGGTCCCGGCCGGACAGGTGATTAGCCAGAACCCGGCGTCAGGTACCAGCGTGACAGCGGGAAGCGCGGTGGCGTTGGTTGTGAGTCTCGGGCTGGAGATGGTCACCGTCCCGAATGTAGTGGGCATGATCCAGTCCGCGGCGCAGGCCGCTATTACGGGTGCCGGCCTCCTTGTGGGCACGGTGACACAGCAGTATCACGCGACCATCCCGGCGGGACAGGTCATCAGCCAGAACCCTGCGGCGGGTGCCAGTGTGGCATCGGGTACAGCGGTGAACCTGGTGGTGAGCAGGGGGCCGCAGCCCGTGGCCGTTCCGGATGTTGTGGACATGGCGCGCGTGGCGGCGGAGGCCGCCATCACCGCCGTAGGCTTGACCGTGGGCACGGTGACTGAGGACTTTAGCGTCACGGTTCCTGCCGGTTTAGTCATCAGCCAGAACCCTGTGGCGGGCACCAATGTTGCATCGGGTACAGCGGTGAACCTGGTGGTCTCCAGCGGCCCCTTTGTTGGTGAGACGGTGACGATCCTCCTCCCGGGTAATATGCCGCTGGAGCTGGTGCAGATACCGGCGGGGAGTTTCCAGATGGGCGCGCCAGAAACGGAGCGAGGTAATTGGGGTTCTGAGGACCTCGTGCACACGGTGACCATCGGGTACGACTTCTACATGGGCAAGTACGAGGTGACACAGGGGCAGTGGCTGGCGGTGATGGGGTCGTGGCCGGGCGAGGAGGCACCGTCCTCCACCTACGGCGCGGGGGCCGACTATCCCGCCTATAACGTTTCGTGGGACGACGCCCAGGCGTTTATCACGGCGGTGAACGTGCACATCACGGCGACGGGCCAGGGGTCGGCGACAATGCGCCTGCCGAGCGAGTCGGAGTGGGAGTATGCCTGCCGCGCCGGCACGCAGACGCGGTTCTACTTTGGGGACTCCCTGGGGGTGGCGGACTACTGCGAGGACGACGGCGTTCGCAGTCAGTACATGTGGTACTGCGGGAATAACGCGGACTATGGTAGCAAGCCGGTGGGCGGGTTGCTGCCGAACGGCCTCGGGCTCTACGATATGAGCGGGAACGTATACGAATGGTGTGAGGACTGGTTTCACGACGACTACACCGGGGCGCCGAGTGACGGAAGCGCGTGGGTAAGTCCATCGGCCACGGCCCGGGTCGTCCGGGGCGGCAGCTGGTACTACGGCGCCCAGGACTGCCGCTCGGCGAATCGGTACTACGAAGACCCGTCGGGCCGGTACGACATCATAGGATTCCGCCTGGTCTCAGTCCAGGGTGATGATGAACCTTTCCAAGTGACCGTCCCGAATGTTGTTGGGATGACGCAGATAACAGCGCATAGCGCAATTTTCGGTGCCGGCCTCCTTGTGGGCACGGTGACGCAGCAGCACCACGCGACTATTCCCGCTGGACAGGTCATTAGCCAGAACCCTGCGTCGGGTGCCAGTGTGGCATCAGGAAGCACCGTGGCGTTGGTTGTGAGTCTCGGGCCGGAGACGGTCACCGTCCCGGATGTTGTTGGCATGACCCAGTCCGAAGCGCAGACTGCTACTACGGGTGCCGGCCTTGTCGTCGGGGCGGTGACCGAACAGTACAACGCAATGGTTCCTGCGGGACAGGTCATCAGCCAGAACCCTGCGGCGGGTGCCGATGTGGTACTAGGTTCGATGGTAGATCTTGTGGTTTCCTGCGGGCCGTGGGACGGTGACGACACGGTAACGATACTGCTTCCAGGGGATGTGCCGCTGGAGCTGGTGCGGATTCCTGCAGGGAGTTTCCAGATGGGCGCGCCGTTCACGGAGTTGTTCCGGTTGAGTGCTGAGGGGCCTGTGCACACGGTGACCATTGGGTATGATTTCTACATGGGGAAGTGTGAGGTGACGCAGGGGCAGTGGTTGGCGGTCATGGGAACAAACCCGGGCGGCAATACGTGGGATTCTGGGTCTGGTTTGGATTATCCCGCCTATTATGTGTCATGGGAGGACACGCAGGCGTTTGTCACGGCGCTAAACTCGCACATCACGGCGACGGGCCAGGGTCCGGCGACGCTGCGTCTGCCGAGCGAGGCGGAGTGGGAGTATGCCTGTCGCGCGGGCACGCAGACGCGGTTCTACTTCGGGGATTCGCTGGATGAAGAAGACTACTATGACGCCCTCTGCTGGGATGACAGCGTTCGCAGCCAGTACATGTGGTATTGCGGGAACACCGGGATCTACGGAGAGCCTGGATGCGGAACCAGACCGGTGGGCGGGTTGTTGCCGAACGGTTTCGGGTTGCACGACATGAGCGGGAACGTGATGGAGTGGTGCGGGGACTGGTTTCACGACGACTACACGGGGGCGCCGACGGACGGGAGTGCCTGGGTGAGTCCTCCGGGCTCGTACCGGGTCTTCCGGGGCGGCAGTTGGGCCAACAGGACCCAGTACTGCCGCTCGGCGAGTCGCGGCTACAACACCCCGTCGTACGGGGGCAGCGGCGCAGGGTTCCGTTTGGCCTCCGTTCGTTAGGCGCGTTCCGGTGTTCCTGTCGGGCTCAGGCACAAGCAGGCAGAGAAACGGAAACGACGCCGGGCAAGGCCCGTGCGCAGCCGGGATGCATCCGGTGACGGTGTCGGCAAGAATGGTGGTTTTTCGGCTGGAGGACTGTTTGCCCTGTAAACATATTCGGAAATTTTCGTTGACATTCCAGCAGGCGCCAAGTAGTTGTCATAACGCACCTAAGCGACAAAGCAGAGTTAGATACTAGCAAATGCGGCCCCGTTTCAAAAAGAAGTCCACGGACGGGTCACGGTCCCTTTCGCCCCTCCGGCGGCGCTTTTGATTTCCGTTGGGGGGGCGGCGTATAGTCAACAGGCAAACCGGGGACCGATCCGGTCCGGGATTGCAGCCGATGATGGACGCACAGGTGCTCGTGCTGAACAGGTCGTGGGTGGCGGTCAATGTGGCGCCGCTCCGGCGCGCCCTGCTGCTGCTCTTCCAGGGCCACGCGCGGGTGGTCCACCCGTCCGACTACTCCCTCTACGACTTCCCCTCCTGGTGCGCCCTGTCCCAGTTCGGCGAGTCGCTGCCGGACAGGCATTATGTCTGCACGGCCTCCCTGCGCATCCGCCACCCCGAGGTCATCGTGCTCACGGACTTCAACGAGTGCGTGCACCAGGCGGTGCGGCTTTCGCGCCGCAACATCTTCGTGCGCGACCGCCATGTCTGCCAGTATTGCGGGCGGCGCTTCGCCCGCGCCGAGCTGACCATTGACCACGTCGTGCCCCGGTCGCGCGGAGGCCGCGACACGTGGACCAATCTCGTGCTCGCCTGCGTGGCGTGCAACCTCCGAAAGCGCAACCGCACGCCGGAGGAGGCGGGCATGCCGCTCCTGCGCCGGCCCGCCGAGCCGCGCTGGCTGCCCCGCTTCGGCACGCGCATCCCCCCCGACGAGCTGATCACCTGGCAGAAGTTCGTGGACCTCGCCTACTGGAACACCGAAATCGGCGAGTAGCGCGCGGCTTGCCACGGACCCGCGAAATGCTCCACAATGAAGGCAAAGCAAACCCGGCGGACGCCGCGTCGCCGCCAAAGGGAGGACACCGCATGAATGTCGCAATCATAGGCTGCGGGGGCATGGGCGCGCTCCACGCCCAGATGGCCGCCAACTGCGGGCTGAAGGTCGCGCTCTGCGCCGACGTGGTGCGCCCCGCGGCCAAAGCCCTCGCGGAGAAGCACGGCGCGAAGGTCGCCGCGAGTCCCGAGGCCGCCTGCGCCGCGAAGAACGTGGACATCGTGGCGATCACCACGCCGACGCCCACGCACCTGCCGCTCATCCGCGCGGCGGCGAAGGCCGGCAAGCAGATCTTCTGCGAGAAGCCCTTCTGCCGCACCGTGCCGGAATGCGAAAAGGCGATCCAGGCGGCGGAGAAGGCCGGCGTGAAGCTCTTCGTCGGACACGTGGTCCGCTACTTCCACGAGTTCGAGAAAATGCGCGGGCAGATCCAGTCCGGCGCCCTCGGCGAGGTGGGCTGGGCCAAGCTCTACCGGGGCGGCGTCTTCCCCGGCGGGCCGAAGAGCTGGTTCCGCGACTACAAACAGACCGGCGGGGCCACCCTCGACAGCATGATCCACGACCTGGACTGGGTGCGCTACGTCTTCGGCGAGCCCGAGCGGATTTTCTGCCAGACCCTCATGCGCTCCGAGCCCGTCGCCATGGACCACTCCCAGGTGACCCTGCGCATGAAGAGCGGCCTCATCGCCACCGTCATCGGCACCTGGGCCCAGCCCAGCGGATTCCGTGTGATGGCGGAGATCTGCGGCAGCAGGGGCATGCTCCAGTACGACATGAACGAGGCACCCCTGCGCCTGGAGGCGCGCGCCACCGCCGCCGGGCCCAACTGGTTCGTCCCCATGAACCCCGTCGCAAAAAGCCCCTACCAGTCCGAATGGGAGGACTTCCTCGCCTGGCTGGACGGCAAGGGGACGCCCCGCGTCACCACGCGCGACGCCCTGGCCGCCGTGGCCATGGCCGAGGCGGCGTTGAAATCGGCAAAAACCGGCCAGCCGGTCACTTTCTGAGGGAGGTTCACACCATGACCAAGATCGGCATCATGAGTTTCGCCCACATGCACGCCCACGGCTACGCCGCCGCGCTCAACGCCCTGCCCGACGCCACCCTTGCGGCGGTGTGGGACGACGACGCGAAGCGCGGAAAGGCAGCCGCGAAGAAACACGGCGCGCCCTTCACCGCCTCGATGGACGCCTTCCTGGCCTCCGGCCTCGACGGTGTCATCGTCACCTCGGAGAATGTGAAACACCGCGCGATGGTGGAGGCCGCCGCCGCCGCCGGCCTGTGGATCCTTTGCGAGAAGCCGCTGGCCCCCACCGCCGCCGACGCCAGGGCCATGGTCGCCGCCTGCAAGAAGGCGAAGGTCGGCCTCGGCACCGCGTTCCCCTGCCGCTGGGCGCCGCCGCTGGCGGAGGCGAAGGCCAAGATCGCCGCGGGCGCCCTCGGCGAAATCCGCGCCGTCACCTGCACCAACCACGGCCAGGCCCCCGGCGGCTGGTTCGCCGACCCCGCCCTCAGCGGCGGCGGCGCCACGATGGACCACACGGTCCATGTGGCCGACCTGCTCCGCTGGATGCTGGGCCGCGAGTTCACGAAGGTCTACTGCGAGCTGGGCAACCAGCTCCACCGGGGCGAACTCGCCACCGACGACATCGGCAGCGTCCATCTGGAGATGAAGGGCGGCGTGCAGGTGAGCCATCTGGCAAGCTGGAGCCGCCCGAAGAGCTTCCCCGCCTGGGGCGACGTCACCCTTCACTTCATGGGCGACAAGGGCGTCCTCTTTGTGGACGCCTTCCGGCAGAACCTGACCGCCTACGACGACAAGGACATGCGCGTGCGCTGGGTGGGTTACGGCGACAGCGCCGACGAGGGCCTCGTCGCCGACTTCGTCCAGGCCGTCCGCGAGCGCCGCGACCCGTCCGCCACCGGCGTGGACGGCCTGCGCGCCACCGAGGTCACCGAGGCCGCCTACCGCTCCGCCAAGACCGGCAAAGCGGTGAAGATCTAACCCCACAGGAGAACCGGCTGTGAAGGAGAACACCACCGTGACAAGGCGGGCGGCGATGGGCGCGATGGCGGGGACGGTCGGGGCGGCGTGCCTCGCCACCGGCGCGTCCTGCGCGCAGGAGACTGCCCCGGCGGCGGCTGGCGGACGGATCAGGCAGTCCGTCTCGCGCTGGTGCTACGGCAAGATCCCGATGGACGAGTTCTGCGCGGCCATCAAGGGCATGGGCATCCACGGCATGGACCTCGTCGGCCCCGAGGACTGGGACGCGGTCCTGAAGAACGGCGTCGAGGTGGCCCTGTCCACGGGCCCCGGCGACATCAAGGACGGCTGGAACGACCCGGCCAACCACGAGCGGCTCATCGCGGGCGCGGAGAAGATGTTCCCGGAGCTCCAGAAGCGCGGCATCCGCAACATGGTCGTCTTCTCCGGCAACCGCAAGGGCATGTCGGACGACCAGGGTTTGAAAAACTGCGCCGCCGGGCTGAAACAGATCCTGCCGGCGGCGGAAAAGGCCGGCGTGACGGTCATCATGGAGCTGCTCAACAGCAAGCGGAACCACAAGGACTACATGTGCGACCGCACCCCCTGGGGCGCGGAGCTCGCCGGGGCCCTTGGCGCGAAGAACTTCGGCCTCCTCTACGACGTCTACCACATGCAGATCATGGAGGGCGATGTCATGGACACCATCCGCGAGTTCCACCCCGTCATCGCCCACTACCACACCGGCGGCGTCCCCGGCCGCCACGAGATAGACGGCGGGCAGGAGTTGAACTACCGGCGCATCTGCGAGACCATCGCCGAGACCGGGTTCACCGGATGGCTGGCCCACGAGTTCACCCCCACCCGGGCCCCCCTGACCAGCCTCCGCGAGGCCTACGACATCTGCAACGTCTGAGGGGGGCGGCAGGATGGACGGCATGGACGCTATGGACAGGATGGACTGACCGCGCGGGAGGCGCGCATTTCCCTGTCCATGTTGTCCATATCGTCCATCATGTCCATGGTTCCGTTCCAGTCACCCGGGGGCGTTGGCGTCGAAGAAGGCGATCATCCGCCGCATGAACTGGGGGTGGAGCATCGTGGTGACGTGGTCGGTTCCGGGGAGGTGGACCAGCTCGTGGCGGGCCATGACGCCGGGGAGCTTGTCCGAGGCCTCGCGGATGCCGTCGCGGGCGCCGACCAGGGTGAGGGCGGGCACCGTGTTGTTCCGCAGGGCCTCCTCGGAAACCACCAGCGCCTCGAAGGTGCGGAAGACGTTCACAATGGCCGCCTTGTCGTTGATGATCCCCATGAAGAAGTTGGCCAGGGCGCACTGGATCCACCGGGCCTTCTTCCCCGGGTCCAGCCAGTGGGTGATGGGGTCGAACACGCCGCGCTCCTCGATGGCCGCGACAATCTCGCGGAAGAGCGCGCGCTTGTCGTTGTCCAGCTGGTCCCATCCGGCGGCGCCGATGACGGCGCCCAGCAGACGCGACGGGTGGCGCTCGACGGTTTTAAGGACGATGAACCCGCCCATGGAGTACCCCGCGATGAAGGCCTTTTCGATTCCCAGGTGGTCCATCAGCCGGACAATGTCGTCGCACAGGTGGATGCCGTAGGCCGCCGGGTCGTGGGGCTTGCCGCTGAGGCCGTGGCCGCGCACGTCCAGCATGATGATGCGGTAGCCCCGGCGCAGGAGCGCGCGGACGCAGCCGGGGCGCCGCCAGTTGAGGTCGGCGTGCACGGCGAAGCCGTGGATGAGCACCACCGGAACGCCCTCCCCCTCGTCGGTGTAGTGAATGGGCACCCCCGCCGCATCGAAGACCTTTCCGCGCACCCTGCGGAACAGGACAAACCCGGCCGCGGCCGCGACAACGGCGGCCAGCAGCGCCAAAACGCACAGCAATCCCGGGACCATGGCCATGACCGCGCCCTCCTATGTGTGACGGCGGCGTGGATGGTACCACACACCCGGCCCCCTGGAAAACAAGAACCGGGGCCGCCCGGAAGGGCGGCCCCGGCAGGAGGCGAAAGGGGGATTACATCGCGGTGAACATGCCGATCAGCTGGGCCATCGGGCCGTTCACGGGCGCCTCGCCGTTCTGCTCGTAGCGCATGAACTCGACGTGGCCGTCCATGTAGAGGACGTTGCTGCCGCCGGGGACGTGGTTGAACGCGGCGGCGTTGGTGCTGATCAGGTCGAACATGATGAACAGGGTGCTCTGCGCCATGTTGGCCGCGCCCGGGTTGTTGATGTCCGTGATCAGGAAGCGCTCAATGCCCTCGCGCAGGCGGTAGACCGTGTTGCCGCGGCCGTTGCCCATGCCGGGGTAGGTGTTGCTCACGTCAACGTCCTGGTCGGCCCGGGGATACCCGCCCCGCGCGCTGCCGGCAAGATACGGGGCGATCTCTGTGGCGTTGAGGAGCCCGTTAAGCGCGGCACCCAGCTGGGTCGGCGCCAGGGAGTTGGGGTCCGGAATCTCGTCCGGATCAAGCAGGCCGCTCAGGAGGCCGAAGAACGGGAAGGTGTTGATCGCGACCTGGTTGTCGGAGTTGTCAATCACCCAGCCGAGGTAGGTGTAGCTGTTGTCAATGGTGCGCGCGCAACGGCCGCCGTTGTTGTGCGTGTAGCCGAAGCACCAGTCGTTGGGGGGATTCTGCGAGTGCGCCTTGTCAATGTTCTCGTCCAGGCTCGCGCTTGAGGGGCAGAACGCGATCATCGGGTCGGTGAGGTATTCGGGGAAGATGGTGAACACGTTGGGGCCCGCGTCCAGGGCGCCCTTGTACGTGACGCCGTCTTCCGTGAGGTAGGAACCCGCCTGGATCGGGGGGAAAGACCCCTTGGCCTCGTTCGAGTACATCTTGTAGACCAGACCCCACTGCTTGAGGTTGTTCTGGCAGGAGGAGCGGCGGGCGGCCTCGCGGGCGCGCGCCAGGGCCGGCAGCAGGATCGCGGCCAGGATGCCGATGATGGCAATAACCACCAGCAGCTCGATCAGGGTAAAGCCGTGCTTCTTCATGATATAGTTCCTTAATCAGCCGGATTCGCCGGGTCGGAGAAGGCAACAGGCCTTCCCCAATCTGGACGAATGACACTCAATGCACTAAAGTCTACAACACTTCGGGGGGGGAGTGCAAGTGCCGCACCCCCGTTTTCTTCGCCCATGTGCCGCGCTCCCGGCGCTCCGAAGCGCGTCAAACGGGGCCGGCCGTCTTGTCCGGCGATCCGGCACGCTCAGCGTTTCTTGCGCCCCTTGACCGACTTGGGGTTGGGCTCGGCCCCGGAATCGCCTTCCGTGTCGGCCTTTTCGGCGTCTTCCGCCTGCGTCGGCGGCGCGGCGGGAAGCGTGTCTTCCTCCGAAGGCGCCTCCGCCGCCTCTAGAACCTCCGTCCCGCCCGCACCGTCCGGGGACGGCGGGTCCGCCCCCTCAAAGGCGACCGGCTCGGCTTTGCCCTCTTGAATGTAGAGGATGGTGTCGCGGCCCGAGGCCCGGTGGCGGCTGACGGAGAGCACCCGGCGGGCCGAGCCGCCTTTCTCGTCGTCGGCAAAGGCGCGGGCGGCCTCCGGGTCGTCAAAAACCTCTATGTTAATGTTGTCATACCCGGCGTACTCCGCCCGGAGCTCCCGTCCGAGGTTCTCCACGTCCTCCCGGCTGCTGCCGGGGGGCACCGCGCCGATCAGCCCCTTGAGGGTGGCGGCGTCCCCGCCGATCTCGGCGGCCGTCTCGGGGTCGCGGCCCCACTCGCGCACCACGGTGAACGCGAAAGGCGCGGGCGGCGGCGGGGCGGGCGCCTCCAGGAGCAGCGCCTCCAGCTCCTCCGCGCCGGGCCGGGGCACGAAGGCGGGCTCGGGCAGGCCGAGGGCCTCCCGCTGGGCGCGCAGGCGGCCCACCTCGTCGCGGAGCAGCTCGTTCTGCGCCCGCAGGTCCGCCATCATCTGGTTCACCAGCACGTCCAGCGTCTGCTGCAGGAGCCGGATGTCGTCGCGCAGGTCGGCCACCTCGTTGCGCAGCGCCGCCGTTTCCGACACCGGCGCCCCGGCGTCCGGCAGGGCCATTTCCGGTTTGGGCGGGGCCGCCGTCCCCCCGCCGGCGGACTGGGCCGCCGAAAGCGCGGCGAAGACCACCGGCGGCAGGGCCGCCGCCAGACGCCTCCAATCCAGCCGCATGACGCTTTCTCCTGTGTTCCGCCCCCCCGGGATAACGCGCGGACACAGCGCCCGGGGGACGCTGTCCGTGCAGGAAGCGTGGGCCAGCGGCCCGGGGCAAGTCAAGTTTCCGGAAGGGCCGCCGGAAATTCCATCCGACCGATCGGTCGGACAAGTCGGACGGGTCGGACCCGCGCTCGGGGCCGGGTGGTGGTTGGTCCGGCGCCTTCCGGAAGTTGACACCCCTCCCGCACGCGGTGTATCTTAGCCGCCGCCTCAGCCCCCCTCCGGGGGCCTTTCCCCTCCCGTGCCGGGATGGCGAAATTGGCAGACGCAGTGGACTCAAAATCCACCGGTAGTGATACCGTGGGGGTTCGACCCCCCCTCCCGGCACCATTTCCTTTTTTTCACCCCCCCGCGCCCCCTTGGTCGCCGGATAAGGTGTCGTGAGAACCGAAGCCGCAGCGGGAACGAGATTGCCGCGCTTCGCTGCTAATGAAGTGGACGTATTCTTCCGCGCTCCAAGCCGCCGGTTTTTCTCTGCCAAACGTGGAAATGGCCGAAAGCGAAAGTCTTGGGCATCCCGGAGGGATGCAGGACATTAGCCGG
>JAAYBR010000057.1 GCA_012730045.1 Candidatus Hydrogenedentota bacterium
CTGCGCGCGCGTCCCATTGCCATGCCTGACATCTCCCGGTTGGCCTCACGGGAAGCATACCATACCGACAGCTATATGTCAATAACAAACACTACCGCAAGCCCGCCTTTTGCCACAGGCTGCTAGAGGAAGGAGGAGGGGGTGTTCATCTCGGCGAAACGGTCGGCGAACCGCTCGCCCTCCTGGCCGATCTGGGAGAAGACCCGGTGCAGTTTGATGAGCTGCTCCGCCCGCCGCGGGATTTCCTCCGGAATATGGCGCGCCTCCTTGCAGGTGGCGATCCAGCCGTGCCCGACCTCCACCGACATGTCCGGATGGCGCAGGAAGTACTCCATCATCGGCTGGTGAAATACCTGGTCCGCCACGGCGGCATCGGAGGCAAACACGCTGAAGTGGCTGGAAAAGGGCTCGTTGTCAAACTGCAGCTGGATTTTTCCATATTCGGCCACGTTGCCCACCTTCTCCATGAAGGCGGGGGGATAGATGCGCACCTCGGGGATGCGGAGGTCGTGCTGCATGATCGCCACGCTCTGGCAGTGCCGGACCTTGCTGTACTTGTCCCCCGTCGTGTAATGATAGTCGAACAGGTATACCAACTGGCCCTTGTGCTTGCCGGTGATGATGTTGGAGGCGTAGCGGTTCTTCCCCCGGCGAAACTGGAAAAGCAGGCCCAGCCGACGGGGAAGGCCGTAGCTGAGATACTGAAAATGCAGCCCCATCGTCGCGGCCATGTCAATAAAGGCCTTGCGGCGGAGACTCTGGTAGTAAATGACCAGACTCACCGCCAGGGTGATCACGCTGACGATGAACAGTCCGAAAAGAAACTGTGACAGTGACTCGCTCATGGAACCCGCCGTTGCCGCAGATAGGCTCACGCACTATAATGGCGTAACGCGGCGGCCATTTCAAGCCGCAGAAAAACGCCCCCCAATACGGGGGAAAATCAAAAGGATTCCGAATTTGGAAATCACCCGGGACCTGCTGCTCCGGCACGATGTGCCCGGCCCCAGGTACACCAGTTACCCGACCGTGCCCGAGTGGAGGCGCGATTTCACGCCGGACCACCATGCGGCGGCCCTCAAAAGGGCCTCACGGGTCCCCGAACCGCTCTCCCTGTATGTGCATCTGCCGTTCTGCGCCGCCCGGTGCCTCTACTGCGGATGCAACACCATCGTCCCCCGCGACAGGACCCCGCTGGCGTCCTATCTGGACGATCTCGACCGGGAGATCGGCAGGGTCGCGGAGCTTCTGGGATCCCGCCGCCGGGTCTGCCAGATGCACTGGGGCGGGGGCACCCCCAACTACCTGGAACCGGAGGAGCTGCACCGGCTGTTCGGCGCGGTGACCAGCCGCTTCGCCCTGACCGACGGCGCGGAGCTCGCGGTGGAAATTGACCCGTGCACCGTTCGGGGGGACCACCTTGACACCTTTGCGGCGCTGGGCTTCAACCGGGTGAGCATGGGGGTGCAGGACCTCAGCCCGGCGGTGCAGAAGGCCGTGGGCAGGCACCAGACAGAGGAGGTCACCCGGCGCGTTTTTGAGAAATGCCGGAGCCTGGGCTTTGGCGGCATCAACATGGACCTGATCTACGGTCTCCCCCTTCAGGAGCCGGACACATGGGCGGAGACCCTGCGCACCGTCGCCGCCCTGGGTCCCGACCGGGTTGCCGTGTACGGGTTTGCCTTCCTTCCGGAGCGGCTGCCGCACCAGCAGGCCCTCGCGGGATACCCCGCGCCCACGGGTCCGGAAAAGTACGCTTTGTTCGCCCAGGCGCGGAACGCCCTGCTGGCCGCGGGATACCGCCCCATCGGCATGGACCACTTCGCGCGGCCGGACGATGAACTGTGCCTCGCCCTTGACCGGGGCCGGCTCGGCCGCAACTTCATGGGGTACACCGTCGCGGCCGCGCCCGACCAGATCGGCTTCGGACTGTCCGCCATCAGCGAGGCGGGCGGCGCGTACGCCCAGAACCACAAGGACCTGCCCGCCTATCACGCCGCCCTGGCGGAGGGCGGACTGCCGACCGCCCTGGGCATCACCCTCACGGAGGATGACCTGCTCCGCAGGTGGGTCATCCGCGAACTCATGTGCAATTTCAGGCTGGACTTCGGTGCCCTCGAACACCGCTTCGGAGTCCGCTTCGCGGACAAGTTCGCGGAGGAGCGCCCGGAGTTGGACCGCCTGGCGGGGGAGGGCTTCCTGCGTCTTGAGGAAGACGCCCTCCGCGTGCTGCCTCTCGGCGCCGTCTTTGTCCGCAACATCTGCATGGTCTTTGACCGCCGGCTCCGGCGCAACCAGGCCCCTTCGGGCTTCTCGAGGACGATATGACCGCCCCGCATTCCGACCGCATGCTTCATGTGGCCGTCATCGGAGGAGGCGTCACGGGGCTCTGCGCCGGGTGGCATGCCGTCCAGCGGTGGGGGGGGGACGCCGTGCGCGTGCTGGAGGCGGGGGAGGGGCCGGGGGGCACCACCCGGTCGGACCGCGAGGGGGGCTACATTCTGGACTGGGGACCGAACGGATTTCTTGACCGCGAACCGGCCACCCTCGATTGGGTGGAGGCCCTGGGCGCGTCGCCGCTGCTGCGCCGGGCGGATGAATCCGCCGCGAAACGCCACATTTTCCGGAACGGGCGCCTGCACCGCGTGGCTGGACCGCCCGCCTTCTTCCTGTCGCCCCTGCTTTCGCCGGCGGGCAGGCTGAGGGTGTGCTGCGAGCCCCTGATCCCGGCAAAACGCGACCATGCGGGGGAAACCATCCACGACTTCGCACGGCGGCGCATCGGCCGCGAGGCGGCGGAAACCCTGGTCGGCCCCATGGTCTCCGGCGTCTTCGGCGGAGACGCCCGGCGGCTCAGCCTGGAGCACTGTTTCCCGCGCATGGCGGAAATGGAGCGGGTGCACGGCGGCCTCTTCCGCGCCCTGCTCGCAAAACGCAAAACCAACCCGAAGGTCAGCCCCGAGGGCCCCTCGGGCACCCTCACCACCCTCGAAGGCGGCATCGGCCAGCTCCCGGAAATCGCCGCCAACGCCCTCGGCGCATCCTTCGCGCCCCGCTCCCAGGTTCGTAAGATCACCCCCTCCGGCGACGGGTACATCGTGTCCTGCGCAAACGGCGACCAGTGGCGTGCGCAGAACGTTGTAGTCGCGTGCCCCGCCTACACAGCAGCGGCCCTGCTTGCCGACGCCGCCCCCGAGGCTGCGGCGGCGCTGGGGGCGATCCCCTACTCCGGTCTCGCCGTCGTGTGCGCGGGGTATCCGCGCGGCCAAGTCGCGCATCCCCTCGACGGCTTCGGATTTCTCGTCCCGCGGGACGGTTCCCTGCGCATCCTGGGCTGTCTGTGGACCGCGTCCATCTTTCCCCACCAGGCCCCCGAAAACGGAGTGCTGCTGCGCACCATGCTGGGCGGCGCGACAGACCCGGAGGTCCTGTCCCTGACGGACGCGGAGCTGGTGTCCCTGGTCTCGAGGGAGCTGTCCCCGCTGCTGGGAATCACCGGCACGCCGGAGCGGCTGCGGGTGTTCCGGCACCCTCTGGGCATCCCCCAGTACACCCTGGGGCACGGCGGGCGCCTGGCGGCGCTGGAGCGCTGCGAGGCGGAGCATCCGGGCCTGGTGTTCGCGGGCAACGCCTACCGGGGCGTGGGACTCAACGACTGCGTCCTCTCCGCCCGCCGCGCCGTGGACAGACTCCGCGCCTAGCGGCCCATCCCCGTCTTGTCCATCATCCGGCGCCAAAGGGTTTTGGCCTCCGTGCCGGAGGCCGTCACCAGCGCCGTCTCCCCGAGCACCCTGTCGCCCAGCATGAGCTTCACCCCGCCCGCCTCGGCACCGGCGGCCACCGGGGCGGCCAGGGCCGCCGGGGCGCTCACCATGAGCTGCAACTTCCCGGCGTCCTCCTTGCGCACGACGGTCTCCAGGGCGTCCCTCGCCGTCAGGGACACTGTGGGCGCAATCCCGTTCGTCACGGGCACCGCGCGGCCGACCGTCATGCCCGCCGTGACCGGGCGCACGCGCGTCACCATTCCCAGGCCCTGCTCCAGCACCTCCCCGGCGCTTTCAAACCGGCCGCGTTTCGTGTCCCCCATGACCACGGCGATGACGCGCACGCCGTCGCGCGCCGCCGTCGCGGTGATGCAGAAACCCGCGGCGCGGATGAACCCGGTCTTGATCCCGTCGCAGCCCGGCACCACGCCCAGCAGCTTGTTCGTGCTCGCCTTCACCCCGTCCGACTCGCGGAAGACAAGCTCCTTGCGCGAGGTCCATTCCAAAATCTTCGGACGCCGCACGCACGCCCGGCCCAGGATCGCCATGTCGCGCGCGGTGGTCAGGTCGAAGGACTCCCCCTTGGAGGGGGGAAGCCCATGAACGCTGTGGAAGGAAGACTGTGTCATGCCAAGTTCCTGGGCGCGCCGGTTGCACGCCTCCAAGTACTGCGCCTTGCCCCCCCAGAGCCCCTCCGCCACCGCCATGGAGGCGTCGTTCGCCGACGCGACGGCAACGGCCAGCATGAGCGATTCGAGAGGGTGCTTTTCCCCCATCTTCACGTACACCTGCGTGCCGCCCATCCCCTCGGCGTTCTTGGAGACGGGAATGATGGTGTCGTAGGACCACTTCTTCGCCTCCACCCCCTCGTCCACCATGAGCATCATCATCATCTTGATCATGCTCGCGGGGGGCCGCCGCAGGTCCGCATTCCGGCTCACCAACTCCATGCCCGTCTCCGCCTCAACACAGTAAACGCTCTCCGGGAGGGCCACGTAGTACTCCGCCGTGCCTTCGGCGGGAGGGGAGGGGGCGGACGGGACCAGGGAGCAAAGCAGGAAGGCCGTCAGAAAACTCATTCCAGGAAATCACCTCCGGCGCGCCGAACACGCGCGTCTCCGCGCTGCGCGCCCGTTGGGGGTTAGACGTTTTGGATAATGCTGTTCAGTTCGCCAATGGTGAAAGGTTTCCGGATCACCCCCATGACCCCCATCCCCTCCACGTCGGCGGACTGGGTGCCCGTCATCATGTACAGGGGAATGTTCTCTGTCATGGGCTCCGCCCGCAACGCCCGCACGGACTCCCGAAGGACTTCCGCGGGCACGTCGGCGTCCAGGAGGATGACATCCGGCCGGACGTCCAGAACCGCCTCCAGAGCCTGCCGGTGGTTGACCATCCCCATGCAGGCGATGTTGCGGTTTCGCAAGCCCGCGGACACGAACTCTAGCATTCCGGGATCGGCGTCCACCACGAAGACACATCGTTTTTGGTCGGATTTCACATAGGCGGCAAGGGGGTCGAAGGCCCCGTCAAACCCGTCGGAACCGTGCACAAGGCGCTCGACGGTCTCCCCCAGCTCCGCCACGCTGAAGGGCTTGTTGATGAACTCCGTGCGGGGAAACTGCTCGCGCAGGGGGGCGGCGGAGAAAAGGCTCTCCATGGTGAACACCACAACGGGCTTTTCGCGGGTGGCCGGCTGACCGCGGAGAATCGCCAGGGCGGTTCTGCCGAGCACGTCGTCGGCGACCTCGTCCATCAGGATGACGTCCGCGTCGGTCGCGCCCAGTTGTCGCAGGGACTCCTTGCCGGCGGGCAGCCAGGCGACCTTGCCGACCCCGCGAACGCAGGCAAGCGCCAAAGCCGTCTCCTCCCGGGCACTGAGCACGAGCAGCCGCTGGTCTCGAAGCGCCGGCGCGACCTGGACGCCCTCTTCACCGGGGAACGCGGCCGAGGGCAGGGTCACCGTGAAAGCCGAGCCCTTGCCGGGGGCGCTGTCAATCCGGATGAGGCCGCCGTGGGCGTCCACAATCCCCTTTGCGATGGAAAGCCCCAGACCGGCGCCCTCGTATTTCCGCGCCTTGGAGCTGTCCACCTGGAAAAAGCGGTCGAATATCCGGGCATGGTGCTCGGGGGCGATTCCAATCCCCGTGTCGCGCACGGTGATGGCGGCCCCGCCGCCCTCCTGCGCCTGCAGGGTGACACTGATTGTGCCGCCGCCCGGCGTGAACTTGACCGCGTTGTTCAACAGGATGCCCAGCACCTGGGAAAACTTGTCCCGGTCCACCCAGACAAAGGCCGGCGGCCCGGCCGCCGACGTCTCCACGACAAGATTTTTCGCCAAAGCGTCGGGATGCACGGCCGCCACCGCCTCGCCAATAAGGGCCTGCGGGGAAACCAGGGAGAGCACGGGGGTCACGCCCTTGATCTGCATTCGGCTGTATTCCAGCAGCTGGTTGATCAGGGCAAGCAGCCGCTCCCCGTTCCGCTCGGCGATGCGGACCACGTTCAGCTGGGCCTCGGTCAGCTCCCCCACCCCCCCGGTCTTCAACAGCTCAATATACCCCTGGATGGTGCTGAGCGGGGTGCGCAGCTCATGGCTGACATTGGAAAGGAAACTGTCCTTCGCACGGTCGTGCAGGCGCAGCTCCTCGTTCGCCCGCTCCAGCTCCCGCGCGCGGGCCAGCAGTTTCTGCTGCATCTTCCGGATTTCCGCGATGCTGGTCGCCACAAGGGAGAAACCTGCGTCCGCGGCGGTCTCCCCCCCGGGCAAAACCGCCGCCGCCACCACCACGGGGACGGGTTTCCCGTAGATGTCCACGAACTCCAGTTCCTGCCGGGCGCCGCCCTCGGCCCTCTCGGTGCTTGCCAGCAGGTTGAGAAGGCGGGGCCGCCCGGCGGTCTCCACCAGTTCCATGATGTTCACCCCGAGCAGCAGCTCCTCCGTCATTCCCAGCAGCGACGCGAAGCGCGGGTTGACAAACTGGATGCGGTTGTCGCCGTCCACCGTGACGAAACCCTCGTTCATCGAGAGGAGCAGGTTGCGCAGGCGCTCCTCCGAGGTGCGCAGGCGCCGGGTCTGCTCCTCCACGAGGCGCTGGAGCCCCTGGGCGTACTGCTCCACCCGGCGGCTGAGGGCCACCTGCTCCGTGATGTCGCGGACCGTCGCAATGGTCGCGGTGTGTTTTCCGTGGCGGTTGGTGATGGGCGCGCCGTTGAACAGAAGCACCTTCTCCCGGCCGTTAACCTGGATTCTCACCTCGTACTCCGAGGAGATGCCCCGGGCGCGCCGCCGCAGATGGTCGCGCACGGGTGCCATGTCAAAACGCTCCGTGAGCGTGGTTACGTTGTTCCCGATCAGCATCTCCCGGGTCACCCCGAAGATGTCCAGAAAACTCTGGTTGACGAGGCGGATCACCCCGTCGCCGGTGCTGAGGACGAAGCCGTCGGAAATGTGCTCTGCGAGGATCCAAAACCGCTCGGTAATCTCCTCGGAGTCCTCCCCGGTGCGCATCACGGAGAACATCACCACAAAAAGACCCAGGAACAGGCTGCCCAGACCGAGAACGCGCGACGCGCGCGCTATGTCGGGGTCTTGCATGAGCTGCACGGGGATGTCGCCGGGGCCGGTGAAGAAACTGATGCCCGCACCGACAATCAACATCAGGATGCCACTGAGCATGATGAAGCGCTCAAGCTGGCTGGTCCGGTAGCGCGCGATGAGGTTGCCCCCGGCATAGAGGGGCAGGGCGATGGAGATGAGCAGCGTTCCGGCCCGCAGCGGCAGGCTCTCAAACTGCTGGGCAAAGACCAGCCCCCCGAGCCCCATCAGCACCGGGATGACATAGTTGGTCACCCGGCGCTGGGCTTCGGCCCGGCGTCCGAGACGCGCCCGCGCGTCGCCCGCGCGGCGTCTGCCCTCATTCCTGCGAAACATGGGATTTCCGTTGCTTCTGGGCCGCTATGGCCGCTCCGGCCAGCTCGTCGCACCGCTCGTTGAGCGGGTCGCCGGCGTGGCCCCGCACCCAGCGAAAGGCCACCGCGTGCCGCGCGGCCTCGGCGTCCAGACGCCGCCACAAGTCCTCATTCAGCACCGGACCCGTCCGGCGCCGCCAGTTGTTGCGCTTCCAGCCCGGCAGCCATTCGGTGATGCCGCGCCTCACATACTCGGAGTCCGTGTGAAGCACGACCCGGCAGGGCCGCTTCAGCGCGGAGAGCGCCTCTATCGCCGCAGTCAGCTCCATCCGGTTGTTGGTCGTCTGGGGCGCCCCGCCGGACAGCTCCCGCATCCGGCCGCGAAACACCAGCACGGCCCCCCAGCCGCCCACGCCCGGGTTGGGGTCGCAGCCGCCGTCGGTGTAAATGACCACCGTGTCCTTGTCAGGGCCTTCCACGCATCGCTCCTCGTTCATTCACACACCTGCCGCCAGCCGTTCAAGCAGGGCCGCCACCCGTTCATGACGCCCGCGGACCGCCAGGTCCCGGGGCGTGAGCCCGTCCGCGTTGCGCGCGTCCAGGGCCGCCCCCCGCGCAACCAGCAGGGTGACCGTGTGCCCCCGGCCAAACACCGCCGCCGTGTGCAGCGGCGTGTCCCCGAAGTCGTCCACCGCGCCCACCGCCGCCCCGTGGTCCAGCAGCCATTCCGCGGCCGCCCGCCGCCCGCACATGGCAGCCACATGCAACGGCGTCATGCCGGTGATGTCCTTCGCGTCCACCTCCGCGCCGTGCGCGTCAAGCACCTCCATCGCCGCCACATTGTCCACCCCGGCCGCCATGTGCAGCGGGGTCTTCAGCTTCCTGTCGCGGGCGTCCACCGCCTCCGGCGCTTTCTCCAGCACCCCGCACAGGGCCTTCACGTCCCCCCGGATGACACAGTCATGCGGACTGGGCGCGCACCCCGGGAGGGCGAATACCGCCGCAAACAGCGCCATTAAGGGCAAAACGCGTAAAAAAAGCGCTCGCATCAGGGGGCCGCAGGCTCAGGAGTGTCCGTAACGTTAATCAATTCGCCTCCAGCCGCCAGATTTTCCGGCGTGAAAAGACGCGAGGGCAGCACCACATTCCGGGGCACCTGCCCGCCGGAAAGAATCTTCAGAGCGTATTCGACCGCCTCGCGTCCCCCTGTGGGATACTCGAAGGAAACGCTAAGGATGCCCTTCTCCACATAGACCCGGCCCTCGTGGGGGAGCCCGTCAATGCCCACAAAGAGCATCTCCTTCTCCCGGCCTGCGGCCTTGGCGGCCAGATAGGCGCCGTAGGCGCCGGGGTCGTTGTGGCCGTAGACCAGGTCTATCTTCGGGAACCGGGCCAGGGCGGACTCCATCTCCCGCTGGGCGTCCGGCTGGAGCCACTTCATGTCCGCGGAAAAGATCGTCTCTATGGCGGCGTCGCCCAGCCCCTTGACGAACCCCTCATGCCGGTCCCGACCGGGCACGCTGGTCTGGAGTCCCATCAACTCCACAATCTTCCCCTGGCCGTTGAGCTTTTCGCGGACCCATTTCCCGGCGGCCTCGCCGATCAGCCGGTTGTCCGCGCCGATGAACATGGTAAAGTCCTCACCGAGCAGGGCCCGGTCAAGCACGATCACCGGAATGCCCTTCTTGTAGGCCTCGGCGACCGGCCCCGTCAGGGGCGCCGCCTCGCGCGGACTGATGATCAGCAGGTCCACCCCCTGGTTCACGAACTCGCGGACGTGATTCTGCTGCACCAGCGTGTCGTTCTGGGCGTCCTTGAAGACCACCTTGAGCGTGTCGTGCGCCTTGGCCGCCTCCTCAATGTCCTTGTTCATCTGCACGCGCCACGGCTCGCCCAGATTGCACTGGCTCATGCCGATCAGGAAGGCTTCTTTCTCCGCAGCCGCTGCGGGGACACCTTCCTCCTTTGGGGCCGCGGCCTCCGGCGTCCCCTTGGAACAGCCGAAAAGCACAGCCCCCCCGGCCAGCAACGCCGCCAACGCAAGATTTCTGAGATTCGTCTGCATGTCTTGGCTCTCCTCGACCGAACGGTTCACCGTCTATTTTCTGCCCCGCTGGAACAGCACCGCGGACACAATAATCGCGCCGGTGAGCATCAGGCGCCCGGCCTCGCCGACGGCGTTGATGCTCAGGATTTTCTCAAGATACCCGATGGTGAGGGTTCCCAGCAAGGTAAGCAAAATGCCGCCCCGTCCGCCGGAGAGGCTGGTGCCTCCGATCACCACAATGGCGATGGCCGTAAGTTCATAGGACGCACCGGCTTCCGGATCGCCCTGGGTCTCCTGGGCGGCCTGGCAAATCCCCGCCAGCGAGGCAAAGAGCCCGCTCATGGCGTAGGCAAGCACCTTCGCCCAACCCACGGGCACCCCCGAGAGACGGGCCGCCGCCTCATTGCCCCCGATGGCGTACAGATGCCGCCCGGGCCGCAGCCGGGCCAGCAACAGCCAGGACACTAGCACGCACAGCAGAAACACCAGCGTGACCACGGCAATGTTGTCGCCGAGGATTTTGGCGTTGAGGAACTCGTAGAGTTTGGGAAAATCCAGATACTGGAAGCCCTCCGGGGTCTCCACGCCCTGGGAAATCTTCTTGCCCTCCGAAATGTATTTGGCCGCCCCGCGGGCAAAGACCATCATGGCGAGGGTGGCTATGAAGGGCTGGATGGAGAACCGCGCGATGAGGGCGCCCGAAACCGCCCCGCAGGCCAGGCCCAGCAGACAGCAGAGGGGCACGGCAACCCACGCCGGCATGCCATGGTGGATGCTCAGCAGGGCGGACACGACGGCGGTGAGCCCCAACACGCTGCCCACCGAAAGGTCTATGCCGCCGGCGATGATGACGATGGTCATGCCGCAGGCCAGAATCCCGAACCGGGAGATGTGGCGCAGCATGTCGCGGTGGGTATCCCACCGGAAGAAGGTGCCGTCCGCGTTGAACAGCGCCCCCAGCGCCAGGATCACCAGCAGGGCGATCAGGGCGCGGGTGAAGGGCAGCTCCAGCACTCTCGCCAGCTGTCCGGACCGCTTCAGCATTTCCGTTCTCCTTCCCCGCGCCCCATGGCCGCGGCCAGCACGGACTCCTGGGTCGCCTCGCCGCGCCCAAACTCCCGGAGGATGCGCCCCTGGTACAGCACGAGGATCCGGTCGCTCATGGCCAGCAGTTCGGGCATCTCCGAAGTGATCAGCAGGAGGGTGATTCCGGCCGCCGTCCACTGGTTCATCAGCTCGTATATTTCGTGTTTCGCGCCCACATCCACCCCGCGTGTGGGCTCGTCGAGAAGCAGCACCCGGGGGTTCGTGTCCAGCCACTTTGCCAGCACCACCTTCTGCTGGTTGCCCCCCGAAAGGGTCTCCACCGGCTGCGTCAGCGTGGCCGCGCGGAGGCCAAACTGCTCCGCGTGCTCCCGCGCCCGGTCCTGCTCCCTCGCGGGGAGCAGCCAGCCGCCGGGGGAGTAGCGGGGCAGGGAGGCCAGGGTCATGTTCCGCGTGATGGACATGCCCAGCACCAGCCCCGTGGTCTTGCGGTCGTTGGTGAGCAGCGCCACGCCCTGGCGGATGGCCGCCGCCGGGCGCCTGACGGCGGCCGGGATCCCGTCCAGCAGCACCTCTCCAGACACCCTGCCCCCGTAGGCGCCGAAAAGGCCTGCCAGCAGCTCGCTCCCCCCCGAACCCTGGAGGCCCCCGATCCCGATGATCTCCCCCGCCCGCGCCTGAAAGGACACCCGGTCCACCTTGGGCCTGGGCAGTCCCGCCGGGTCGGGGACCGAAAAGTCCCGCACTTCCAGCCGGACCGGGCCGGGCGCGGCGATGGTCCGGGAAAACTGCGCCTCCAGCGGCTTTCCCACCATCCACTGCACCAGCTGTTCGGCGGGCAGGTCGCAGGCGGCCGCGGTGCCGATCTTCCTGCCGTCCCGCAGCACGGTGATCCGGTCGGCGATCCGGTAGATTTCCTCCATCTTGTGCGTGATGTAGATGATGCCGCAGCCCTGGCGGCGCAGCCCGTCAATCAGCGCGAACAGGCGCTCCACCTCGGGGGCGGCCAGGCAGCTCGTGGGCTCGTCCATCACGACCACGCGGGCGTCGCCCGCCATCGCCTTGGCAATCTCGATGGACTGCTGCACGGAGATGGGGTGGTCGCCCGCCGGTGCGGAAGGGGAGATATCCATGCCCAGCCGGGCGAGAAGCTCCGCGCATTCCCGCTCCTGGCGCGCGCGCCGCACCCATCCGCGGGCGGTCTGCTCCCGGCCGAGGAATACATTGTCGGACACGCTCATTCCGGGGATCAGGGAGAGTTCCTGGTGAATCACGGAGATGCCGCTGAGACGCGCGTGCTGGGGCGACCGGAAATGGACCGGTTGCCCTCCCAGCAGGATTTCCCCGTCGTACCCAGTGTGCACCCCCGCGAGGATTTTGATCAGGGTGCTCTTGCCCGCGCCGTTCTCGCCCGCGAGGATGTGCACCTCGCCGGCCCGCAGGTCAAAATCCACCGAATCGAGGACCCGGACGCCCGAAAAGGCCTTTCCGATGCCCCGCATGCTGAGATGTTGCGCTTCCATGGCCTCCTGCCCGAGTCATCCGACCGGGGAAAAGTTTAGCACACCGGGCGCGGCCGGCGGGGCAATCGCACTAAAATCCGTGGGTGCTTTCTGGATGGAGTCTGGTAATTTCCCGCCGCCCGACCCCTTCAACGCTGAAAGCGTTTCCGAATATAGCCCAGGCCAGGCCGCCGCCCAAAGGGCCAGGCCTGCCCTGGGTTGCGCGCCCCAAAACACTTCTTGCCCCAAAGGGGCATCCGAAATTTGCGCTCAGGGAAGAAGACA
>JAAYBR010000058.1 GCA_012730045.1 Candidatus Hydrogenedentota bacterium
CGCCTTTCTTCAACGACATTCCCGCCCCCGGGCGGTCAGGGGCTCGCAATGACGGGGAAACGCAAGTCATTGCGAGCGAAGCGCGGCAATCTCGTTCCCGGATCGGCCCGGGTGCCCAGAGGCGGTTCTGGGGATCCATCCGCTTGTCTGCGGGCCGGGGGGTGGCGTATCTTAGAGGCGGACGCCGCGCGCGGCATCCTGACCCCGCAACAAAGGAGTGCCCCGAACCATGCTTTCGCCCCTGCTTGCCGCCATGACCGTTTTCTGCGCCGACCCCTCCGCTGCGACGGGATTCCTCAACGAGACCGTGACCGTGGACGGGACGGCGCACAATTACGTCCTGTATGTGCCGCGGGACTACACGGCGGACCGCGCGTGGCCGCTGGTGGTGTTCCTGCACGGCGCGGGCGAGCGCGGGGCCGACGGGCTCAAGCAGTCGGACGTGGGCATCGGCCGGGCCATCCGCCTGAACCCCGAGCGTTTCCCCTGCCTGGTGCTCATGCCGCAGTGCCCGGAGGAGCATTTCTGGGACAGCATGTTCCCCGCCATCGAGGCGATGATGGAGAAGGCGAAAACGGCCTACACCGTGG
The DNA here is from genome assembly GCA_012730045.1 of Candidatus Hydrogenedentota bacterium. NCBI lineage: Bacteria > Pseudomonadati > Candidatus Hydrogenedentota > Candidatus Hydrogenedentota bacterium. Next base: position 591 of record JAAYBR010000058.1, read on the forward strand.
ACGCGAAACGGGTCACCCTGACGGGGCTGTCCATGGGCGGCTACGGCACCTGGATCTGGGGGCCCGTGAAGAAGGACGTCTTCGCGGCGTACCTGCCCATTTGCGGGGGCGGGTCTTTCGGGGACATCCGCCGGTTCTGCCCCAAGGCGGGCGAGGACGTCTTCCCGTCCATGGAGGAGCGCGGGAAACTGCTGGCGGACCGCCCGGTCTGGGCCTTCCACGGCAAGGACGACGATGTGGTGCCGCCGTTCCGCACGCGCCAGATGGTGCGCGCCGTGGAGAAGGCGGGCGGCAAGCCCCGGCTCACCGAATACCCCGGCACGGGCCACAATTCCTGGGACCAGGCGTACGGCGACCCGGAGGCCGTCGCCTGGCTGCTGGAGCAGCGCCTGCCGGACTGACATGCGGACAACGCAACGAAGAAGGAGGATGACATGATCGAACTGGGCATGCATGCGGACAACTGGCGGACCCTGAGCGGCGGGTTCAAACAGGCGGCGGAGACGGCGGTGAAGTACGGCCTGCGGCATCTGGAGTTCGCCGCGATCCACGGCCAGTACTTCATCCAGGCCATGGGCTACGAGCCGGGCGTCTCCCTCCAGTCCAACCCGCGCGCCCTCAAGCGCTACTGCGACAAAATGGGCCTGCTCATCTCGCAGGTGGACGGCTCGTTCCCGTTCATGGGGCCCGAGGGCTCGGCCTTCGGCGTGCAGTATGTCCAGCAGTCCATCCGCTTCGCCGCGGAGCTGGACTGCCCCATGGTGGACACGGTGGACGGCGCGGCGGAGATCGAGGGGTACACCCGCGAGGAGGTCTTCCGGGTCACCTGCGACAACTACCGCCAGGTGCTGCCCTGGGCCGAGGACTACGGCGTCGTCATCAACGTCGAGCCCCACGGCCCCTACACCAACGACATCGAGTTCATGCAGCGGCTTTTCCGCCATTTCGACACGGAATACCTCCGCTGCAATTTCGACACGGGGAACACCTTCATCGCCGGGCACGACCCGCTGGAGTACCTGAAGGCCCTGCGCCCCTGGGTTTCCCACTGCCACATCAAGGACGTGAGCGCCGGGCTGGCCGCCGCCGTCCGCGGCGAGGAGACGGGCATCGCGTGCAGCGAGGTGCCCATCGGCGGCGGCGTGAACGCGGAAAACATCCGCAGGTGCCTGAACTACCTCCAGGAGACGGACTGGGACGGCGTGGTCTCCCTCGAATGCCACGGCGCGGACGACAACATCCGCCAGAGCGTGGAATTCCTCCGGGGGGTGGTGGGCGGGGGCTGACCGCCGTTTCCCCGTCCACCCCGTCCATGTGGTCCATATCGTCCATTTCGTCCATGAAGACCGGCGGACGCGGCGGGGGGAGTTAAAAAGAAATGGAGGCGGCACCCGGATTTGAACCGGGGTATAAAGGCTTTGCAGGCCTCTGCCTTACCACTTGGCTATGCCGCCCCGATGGCTGGATTGTAGGGGAAGAGCCCCGGTGGTGTCAAGGCGCGCCCGGATCAGGACCGGTGCCGCCGCGCGCCGAGGGCGGCGAGGGCGAGGGCCAGTCCCGCCAGGGCTGCGGCGGAGGCCGCAGGCACGGGCGGGCGCGGGTTCACGGTGACCACGGCCGCCGGGCTGTCCGCCGTGGCCGGACTGTCGTCCGACACCCGGCACACATACTCGCCCTCGTCCATCAACTGCGCGTAGGCAATGTTGTAAACCGGACCGATGGCGCCGGGCACGGGGTCGCCGTCCTTGAGCCACTGGTAGGTGACGTTGCCGTAGGGGTGGAGCACCGTGACGCGCAGGCTGATGGCGTTCCCCTCCATCAGGGTCGCGCTGGCGGGCGTGGGGCCGGAAATGTTGATGCGGCCCGTGTTGGTCTCCACCAGGGCGCGCTGGGTGTTGGTGGGGGTCCAGTCATTCCAATTCCCGGCGTTGGACCCGGTCCCGCCGTAGACCCCGCCCGCGTCCTCGGCGTCGTTCCAGTTGTTGGGCTCCTGGTCCTGCCATTGGACGAACCAGGGCGGAACCACGGCGCCGGCGGCGTAGTCGCCGTTGAAGAAGTTGGCGCCGTTCTCGGCCCAGACCCAGCGCCCCTCCTCGGCAATGTCGTTGGCGCCGGTGTAGAGGGAGCCGAGGCTGCCGAAGGTGTGCTGGATCCAGATGTTCTCCGCCTCATCGTTGATGGTGGTCAGGTAGCCGCCCCACTGCCCGGCGAGGGTGTTGGCCTCGGCCCAGGTCATGGCCTCCGTGGCCTTGTAGTAGTGGCCGTTGGCGGGGTTGCGGATCCAGTCGGCGGCCCGGTCGCCGATGCCGTTGCCGGGGGTCAGGTACATCTCGTAGATGCCCTTGCGCAGCTGGCTGGCGCTCTCCCAGCCGAGCCAGGCCACGGCGTCGCCGCCGGCCTCGTAGAAGTCCATGCGGATCGGGTAGGGCGTGCCCGCCGTGAGCGGCGTGGAGGTGGTGCCGGTGTAGGTGGTGGAGCCGTGGTCGTTCCACTCGTCCACCAGCAGCTCGCCGTTCACCCAGAGGCGCACGCCGTCGTCCGTGCGCACGAGGAAGTCGTAGGTCTCCGTGAACTGCGGCGTGACAAACCCGGTCCAGCAGATGGAGAAGTCGTTCGCCGCCACGTCCGGGTGCGGGATGCCGTTGCCCCAGTCAAAGGTGACCTGGGGGTCTATGCGGACGGTGCGCAGGTTCGTCAGGAACTTCGTGGAGAAATACTCGCCGTACAGCCCGCCGGTCCCGTCGCACATGCGGTCGTTGGTGCAGCCCGGCGCGTGGACTGCCGGGTTCATCGCCGCGGCGAGATACTCGGCGCGCCCGCCGCCCTGGCCCTTCACCCACTGGTACTCGTTGTAGTTCGAGCAGCCGTCGCCGTCCGCGTCGCCGCACCAGCCCAGCCAGGGGTACAGCAGCGTGTACTCCTCCGGGATCGGCGTCTTCATGCCGGGGGCCCCCAGCAGGCTGTACACCGTCTCGTTGTCCACGATGGCGCCCAGAATCAGGTTGGGGAAGGTCTGTGTGTCCGCGTCGCCGATGGTCATCATGGCGGCGAAGAGAAACTCCGCGTCGGGGATGGCGTTCAGCAGCGTCGTGCGCTGGCCGTTCGGGCCGCCGCCCAGATCGTTCCACGCCTGGGCAGAATTGCGGACCCAGGCGTCGTACACCTGGCCGTGCGACGTGCCCCCCCCGGCGGCGCAGTCAAACGCCGTGTCCGCCAGAATCGCCGCCAGCAGCGCGAACTCGTCGCTGTCCAGTATCCCGTTGGGAAACAGCTCAATCGGCGTCACCGAAATGTCAAACCCGCCGTTGATGTCGCACGCGGAGGGGTTCAGGGTGAAGTCGGCCGGCAGGATTTCGTACGTCTGGACCACGGGCCAGACGGCGCTGTCGGCCACATTGTTCATGACCGTGTCGAAGTTGACGATGACCTGGTCGGCTGCCGCGGGAACCGGCGAAAACGCCGCCGTCACGGCGAGGCACAGGCACAGAAGGGAAGCGCGCTTCATGGTATGTCTCCTCTTGATTGCTGGGATTCCACAGTCAATCATACCGCAGATGGCGCGGGCAGTCAAGGGAATATCGGGCGCGCAGGCCGCGAAAACCGCGAAAACCGCCATAATATCACGATTGTGCGGGAAATGCCGCCACAAACTTGTTGACAAGAAAACGCCTTTCGGGTACCATACTGATGGGGGCGCGGTGCCCCCGAAACAACCAGGTTTCATGGTATCCGCACACGAAGAAGGAAGCAAAGACAATGAAATCAACGCGACGGGGTTTCACATTGATTGAGCTGCTGGTGGTGATCGCCATTATCGGCATTCTGGCGGCGATTCTGCTGCCGGCGCTGGCGCGGGCGCGCGAGGCGGCGCGTCGGGCCTCCTGCCAGAACAACCTCAAGCAGCTGGGGCTGGTGCTGAAGATGTATTCGGGCGAGTCCAAGGGGCAGAAGTTCCCCCCCCTGCAGGGGTATCCGAAATGGGACGGCACCACGGACCCGGACCCGAACTGCAACGGGCACTACGACTATCCGGCCATCGGGTTTTCGGGCAACGCCACGTACCCCGAGTACCTGACGGACGTGAACGTGCTGAACTGCCCGTCGAGCGCGCGCACCGAGGGCGTGAGCTACATCACCGACGAAATCATCGCCTCGGAGCCCGGTTGCGCGCTTTACAAGGGCGCCCTGGGCCAGACGGACATGAGCTACCTCTACTGGGGCTACCTGCTGGACCTCATTGACATGAACGAACTGACGCAGGCGGACGATATCCGCGACCTCTCCGTGTCGGGCAAGACGCTGCTCGTTCCCTCGCAGATCATCAACATCTACATGAAGGTCAACGCGGTGGCGAACGACTGGGGCCCCAACATGGCGGCCCTGGACGAGGACGTCACCGAGCCGCTGATGTATCCCCTGAAGGGCAACGGCCGCGGCAACACCATTTACCGCCTGAAAGAGGGCATTGAGCGCTTCCTGATCACGGACATCAACAACCCCGGCGCCAGCGCCGCGGCGCAGAGCACCATCATCGTGATGTCCGACATGCTCTCCAACACCGGCGCCGACGCGCTGTTCAACCACATCCCCGGCGGGTCCAACGTGCTGTACATGGACGGCCACGTCGAGTTCCAGCGCTATCAGTCGGAGGGGGCCGCCCCCTGCAACCGCCTGATCGCCAACGCCATCGGGCTGCTGGCCCAGTAGGCGTCTTCCGGTCCTTTCACGGTGGGCGGCCGTCCCCTTCAGGGTGCGGCCGCCCATCGGCGTCTTTGGGGGAGCCCGCCGCCCCTGATGGTGGGATAGGACATCGCGGGAGCCGAAGCTGGGGCGGGCACGAGATCGCCGCAGTCGCTCCGCTCCTTCGCAATGACGTGTGTTTCCGCGGTCATTGCGAGCCCCTGACCGCCGTAGGCGGGAATTCTGCCTATGAAGTGAGGGCTGCGGGAGGGCCGGAAATGTAGACGCGGCATCTTGCCGCGTTCTTGGGGTTTTCGTTGGCTCAAGAACGCGCCAAGATGGCGCGTCTACTTGGCGGGCGTTCTCGCCGACTTACTTCATTAGCAGCGAAGCGCGGCAATCTCGTTCCCGCCAACGCCCCGGCCGACGCGGCAATCCCTTGTCGGAAAGCCGTAGGCCTTCCGCATTTCATGGGTGAACGGACGCCTTTAATGCCGCCGATACTTTCAGGGTGAATCCGCAAGCCGCGCGGCCCTTGCCCAAAATGGTTGATCCTGTTAGAATGAGGCGCGACTCAAACGGAACACACTGCCATGCCGACCTATGACTATCACGCGATCCGCACGGAGGGGGACAACAGCGCGGAGAAGTCTTTCGTGGGGGGCGTGGTGGTCGCCAAGGACCGGCAGGACGCCAAGGCCAAGCTCCGCGAGCAGGGCCTGAAGGCGACCATGCTCAAGCGCGCCCGGGGGATCATGGCCGTCATCAAATGGCTGGACGCCGACATCCGCTGACGCGTCCCGGCAGCCTGTGGCAGAAGTTCACCGACGGTATTCTTGACCCTTCACCACCTCCACGTCAGGGTTCTGCCTGGAGAGGATCATCGGCTTGAAACTCGCGCGTTGTCCCGGTCCCCCCTTCAGGGGCGGGGGTTCGCGGGAGCGAACAGGGGGATGTTCCGGATTGCGGCGGGTTGGCCGGAGAAAAGAACATCCCCCGTCCGCGAAGACGCGGCCACCCCCCTGAAGGGGGGACCAAGAAAAGCCGGCCTTTTGCCACAGGCTACTGGTTCCCCGCAGCTGCGGTGTCGCCGTCTTGCGGGTGTCCCTTGGCCCCCCGCCACAGCACCAGCGCCTCCGCGACCATCCAGACCTGCAGGGCCATGATGGACAGGCCGACCACGGTGAGGATGGTCTTCTCCTTGGGGATGAAATCCCGGAAGACCTGGTGGACCAGCGCCCAGAAGGGCAGCACGATCATGAGCGCCAGGGGCGCGAGAATGAACCAATAGGGGCGGCCGGTGCGCCGCAGGTAGAACGCGACCACCAGCAGGGCCAGCCCGGCCAGCAGCTGGTTGGTCGCGCCGAAAAGCGGCCAGATCACCAGCCCGCCGGAGCCGGGGCCCTGCGGGCCGGGCAGCAGGGCCAGCCCGCCGCCCGCCGCCACGGCCACCGCCGTCGCCGCGTACTTGTTCCCCAGCGCGCGGACCCGCAGGACACCGCCCAGCTCCTGGATCACATAGCGGTGGAGCCGCGTGGCGGTGTCAATGGTCGTGGCCGCGAAACAGGCCACCATGACGGCCACGATGTTCACCGAGACGGCCTTGGGGATGCCGACGGCGGAAATGAGGTTGCCCGCCCCCTCCACGAAGGCGCCGACGGTCTGCTGGAGCTGCATCTTCTCCCAGCCGACGCCGTAGAGCTGGCGCCACGCCTCGACGCCGGTGTAGTCCACCCCCTCCACCGCGACGTGCAGGCCCACGCCCGCCGCGCACGCGATCACCACCAGCACCGCCAGGAAGCCCTCCGTAAGCATGCCGCCGTAGGCGATGAACCGGGCGTCGGACTCGCTGTTGATCTGCTTGGACGTGGTGCCCGAGGAGACGAGGCAGTGGAAGCCCGAAATGGCGCCGCAGGCGATGGTGATGAAGAGAAAGGGCATGATGGGCGGCGCGCCCGCCGCGCCGGGGTTCCACGCGGGCGCCACAATCTCCGGCCGTGCGAGCAGCACCCCGCCGACCAGCAGGGCCAGCGCCACATAGAGCTGGTGCGAGTTGATGTAGTCCCGCGGCTGGAGCAGCAGCCAGACCGGCAGCACGCTGGCCAGAAAACAGTAGGCCATGAGCAGCACGATCCACACCACCACCACGGACTTCAGCCCGGCGAAAAAGCCCGCGTCCGGCCCCGCCAGCAGGGGGATCCCCAGAATCTGTGTGAGGTCCACAGGTAACCAGACGCCCAGCACCACCGTGAGATACAGGAGGAACAGGGCCAGCAGGGAGATGCCCAGCAGGTTGCCGCCCCGGCGGTAAATCCACCAGCCGACCAGCGAGGCCAGCGGCATGGCGGCCCACACCGACAGCACGGTCCGCGGATAGATCGAGAAAATCGTGGCGATGACCAGCCCGAAGATGGCCACCACCACCGTGAGCGTGAAGAACAGCACGATCAGGAACAGCACGCGGACCCGCGGCGAGACCATCCGCCCGGCCACGTCGCCGATGGTCTGCCCCTTGGACCGGATGGACACCATGAGCGCCCCGAAATCATGCACCGCCCCGATGAACACGGAGCCCAGGGTGATCCACAGCACGGCGGGCAGCCAGCCCCACAGAATCGCGATGGCCGGCCCCACGATGGGCCCCGTGCCCGCGATGGACGTGAAATGGTGCCCGAACAGCACCTCCTTCCGCGTTGGAACGAAGTCCACCCCGTCCTCCTCGGTGTGCGAAGGGGTGGCCCGCTTCGGGTCCAGGCCGAAAACCCGCCCCCCCAGCCAGCGGCCATAGGTGAAATAGGCCGTGATGAAAACGGCCGCACAGACGCCAAGCAGCAGCAACGAGGCCATGAACGGCATCTCCCGGGTTTCTCACGCGGGAACAGGCGTCTCCCGCCCGAAATCATCCTACACCCGCCCCCGACGGGCAGTCAACCGGCCCCGCAACACCGCATTCAGCGCAAAACCGGCCCTCAGCCGCCCGGCATGGACCCCAGGGCCCGGGTCCCCGTCCCGAACCCCAGCCCCCCCGTTTGCGCGGAAGCCCCGGTGTTTGCTATAGTTCCGGGGCTTTTTGATTCCACAGGAGCGGACCTCCGGCGTGCGCCGGGGGGGAGATCGGGTGTCCGGCGTGTAACCGGATGCATTCCCACCGCTCCGAGGCACAACCCGATTGGAGGCGTATCATGCCTATCGTCACCCCCCGAGAACTGCTGGAAGCGGGCGTCCACTTCGGCCACCAGACCCGCCGCTGGCACCCCAAAATGGCGCCGTACATCTACGGCCAGCGCAACGGCATCTACATCGTCAACCTCCAGCACACGCTGCGCCAGCTGTACCAGGCCTACGGCCTGGTGCGCGACGTGGTGGCCCAGGGCGGCCATGTCCTCATGGTCGGCACGAAGCGCCAGGCCCAGGAGCCGGTGAAGCGCGAGGCGGAGCGCTGCGGCATGTTCTATGTGAACAGCCGCTGGCTCGGCGGCACGCTGACGAACTACCGGACCGTGCGCCAGAGCATTTCCCGCCTCATTTCGCTGCAGGATCTGGACACGGACCCCGAAGCGGACCGCAAGCACACCAAGAAAGAGCTGGTGCTCCTGCGCAAGGACCGTGTGAAGCTCGAGCGCAACCTGCTCGGCATCCAGAACATGCCCGGCCTGCCCAGCGTCATGTTCGTCATTGACGCCAAGCACGAGGACATCGCCGTGAAAGAGGCGCGCCGCCTGGGCATCCCCTGCATCGGCGTCGTGGACACGAACTGCGACCCCGAGGTCGTGGACGTGCCGATCCCCGGCAACGACGACGCCATCCGCGCCGTCGGCCTGTACTGCCGCATCATCGCCGACGCGGCCATCGAGGGCCGGATGCGCGCCGAGAAGGTGCGCGCCGAGCGCGAGGAGCAGGACCGCATCGCCAGCGAGGGCGGGGACGCCGAGGACGTGGACGACGCGCCCGTGACGGGCGACAAGGTGGACGAGAACTACGACCGCGCCTACGACGCGGATCCGGCGCAGGACGGGGGCGACGCGGCCCCGGCGGCCGAGTAAAACCGAAGCGCACAACGACCCAAAGGAACGTGGAATGACTATCAGCGCATCACAGGTGAAAGAGCTCCGGGACGCCACGGGCGCCGGAATGATGGACTGCAAGCGGGCCCTGACGGAGGCCAACGGCGACTTTGACGCGGCCGTGAAGTGGCTGCGGGAGAAGGGCATGGCGAAGGCCGCCAAGCGGGCGGACAAGGTCGCCTCCGAGGGCACCGTGGCCTCCTACATCCACATGGGCGGCAAGATCGGCGTCATGGTGGAGATCAACTGCGAGACCGACTTCGTGGCCCGCGGCGACGACTTCCGCACCCTCGTGAACGACATCTGCCTGCAGATCTGCGCCGCGAACCCCCGGTGGGTCTCGGTTGACGAGGTTCCCAAGGCCGAGTATGATGCCGAGATGGAGCTGTACGTCAAGCAGGCCATGCAGACGGGCAAGCCCGAGAACATCTGCCGGAAGATCGCCGAAGGCAAGATGGGCAAGTGGCACAGCGAGGTCTGCCTGCTGGAGCAGCCCTTCGTGAAGGACGACAAGAAGACGATCAAGGGCCTCATCGCGGAGCTCACGGGCAAGTGCGGCGAAAGGATCAGCGTGCGCCGCTTCGTCCGCTTCGAGCTGGGCGAGGGCCTCGAGAAGCGCCAGAACGACCTGGCCGCCGAGGTCGCCGCCGAGATGGAGAAGTTCGAGAACAAGGGGTAAGCCGTTGGCCCAGCCGGTGTACAAGCGCGTCCTGCTCAAAATGAGCGGGGAGGCCCTGCAGGGGTCCACCCCCGGCGGGGTGGACTTCGGCGTTGTCGGCGGCTACGCGGAGGAGCTGGCCGCCGCCTCCGCCGGGGGCGTCCAGATCGGCCTCGTCGTGGGCGGCGGAAACATCTTCCGCGGCGCGTCGGGGCTGGCGGGCGCGCCCGACCGGCCCACGGGCGACTACATGGGCATGCTGGCCACGGTGATCAACGCGCTGGCGCTCCAGGCGGCCATCGAGGCGCGCGGGGTGCCCACGCGGGTCCTCAGCGCCATCGAGATGCCGCCCGTCGCCGAACGCCACATCCGCCGCCGGGCCATCCGCCACCTGGAAAAGGGGCGGGTGGTCATCTTCGCCGCGGGCACGGGCAACCCCTTCTTCACCACGGACACGGCCGCCGCCCTGCGCGCCAGCGAGATCGGGGCCGAGGTCCTGCTCAAGGCCACCAAGGTGGACGGCGTCTACGACGCCGACCCCAAGAAGAACCCCGGCGCGAAGCGCTTCGACCAGCTTTCCTACACGGAGGCTCTGGCCCGCGACCTGCGCGTCATGGACGCGACCGCGATTTCCCTCTGCCGCGAGAACCAGATGCCCGTGATCGTCTTCGACATGACGCGCCCGGGCAACATCGGCAGGGTCCTGGACGGTGAACCCATAGGCACCCTTGTCAAGGGAGGATGAGCGACATGCCGCACAAAGTAACCATGGAAGACGCCCGCAGGAAGATGGACAGCAGCGTGGAGGCCTTCAAGGGCGAGCTGGGCGGCCTCCGCACCGGCCGCGCCAACGCCGGCATGCTGGACACGGTCGAGGTCGAGGTGTACGGGTCCAAGATGAGGATCAACCAGCTTGGAAACGTCACCGTCCCCGACGCCCACATCATCGCCGTGGACCTCTGGGACAAGTCCCAGATCAACACGGTCGAGAAGGCGCTGCGCGCCTCGCAGCTCAACATCAACCCGTCCAACGACGGGCGCGTCATCCGCATCCCGGTGCCGCCCCTCACGGAGGACCGGCGCCGGGACCTCGTGAAGTTCGCCGCCAAGCTCGCCGAGGAGGCCCGCGTCGCCGTGCGCAACATCCGCCGCCACGCCGTCGAGGCCATCAAACTGCACCAGAAGGACGGTGAAATCCCCGAGGACGACGCCCGCCGCCTCACCGACGAGATCCAGAAGCTGACCGACAAGCACATCGAGTCCATTGACGCCTGCTTCAAAGTCAAAGAAGCGGACATCATGGAGGTGTGACGGTGGGGACACGCACGAAAAAGGCCTGACGAAACCGACACCGCCGCGGGCGGGGCGCGGACTCGCGCCCCCTCTGCGGCGGTTTGCATTGAACCGACCCAGGGAGACCCCATGCAGCAGGGAACGGAAAAGCGCCCGCCCCTCGACCCCCGGCTGGACCCCGGCCGGATGCCGCGCCACATCGCCGTCATCATGGACGGCAACGGGCGCTGGGCGGAGCGGCGCGGCCTGACCCGCGCCGAGGGCCACGAGGCGGGCGCGCGCGGCGTGCGCGCCGCCATCGAGGCCTGCCGCAGGCTCGGCGTCCGCGCCCTCACGCTCTACGCCTTCTCCACGGAGAACTGGCGGCGCTCGAAACTGGAGGTGGACGCCCTCTTCCGCCTCATGAGCACCTACATCCGGAAAGAGCTCGACGACATCCACCGCAACAACATCCGCGTCCGCTTCCTCGGCGAAATGGACCGCCTCCCCGCCCGCGCGCAGAAGGACCTCCGGCACTGCCTGGAGACCACCGCGGGCAACACGGCCATGGACTGCTGCGTCGCCCTCAATTACGGCGGCCGCACCGAGATCGCCCGGGCCGCACGCGCCCTCTGCGCCGACGCGCTCGCGGGCCGCATCCGCCCGGAAGACGTGGACGAGGACGCCGTGACCGCGCGGCTCTACGCCCCCGACCTGGCCGAGGTGGACCTGCTCATCCGCACGAGCGGCGAGATGCGCGTCAGCAACTTCCTGCTCTGGCAGATCTCCTACGCCGAGATCGTGGTCACACCGACCCTCTGGCCGGACTTCGACCAGCAGGCCCTGTGCGACGCGATTTTCGAGTACCAGGCGCGCGGCCGCCGCTTCGGGGGGCGGCCATGAACCGCAACTGCGACAACTCCGGGGGCACCCTGGTGCGGCTGGGCACGGCGCTGGTCCTCGCGCCGACGGCCCTCCTGCTCATCTGGATCCCCTCCCTCCAGGTGCCCCTCATCCTCTTCGTGGCGGCCCTCGTGGTCCAGGGGCTCCGCGAGTACTGCGACATGCTGGAGGCCATGGGCCTGCCCACCCTGCGGCGCACCGTGCTGGCGGCGGGCGGCGGCCTCATCCTCTGGAACGGCGGCATGGTCCTCACCGACTGGAACGGCTGGACCGCGCACCCCGTGGTCACGGGCATCTCCGCCGCCGTCATGCTGGTCATGGTGGCGCACCTGCTCAGCCCCGTCCACAGCCTCCAGGCGCTGGCTGCCGATGTGTTCGGCGTGGCCTACATCGCCGGCCTCGGCTCCTATCTCGTCATCATCCACGGCTGGGCGGGCATGGGCCCCGGGCTCGTCACGTTCCTGCTCGTGGCTGTGGTCTGGTCCGACACGGGCGCCTACTTCGTCGGGCGCGCCTTCGGCCGCCACAAGATGGCCCCGCGCACCAGCCCCAAGAAAAGCTGGGAGGGCGCGGCGGGCGGCGTGCTCGGCGCGGTCCTGGCCACCGCCGTCCTCCTCGGGCTCATCCGCCTCTTCGGCTGGGAGAACGCCTACCCCCTGGCGGGCTGGCGCGTGTACCTGCCCCTGGCGGCCGCCCTGTCCGTCGTCGGCCAGTTCGGCGACCTCATCGAGTCCATGATCAAGCGCGAGGCGGGCATCAAGGACTCCAGCGGCATCTTCCCGGGCCACGGCGGCGTCCTCGACCGCTGCGACGGCATCCTCTTCGCCGCCCCAACCCTGTATTACCTGTTCTACGGGCTCCGCGCCCTGCTGGGGTAGGCGGACCCGGACCGCAAAGAAGGAAACAAGGAAACACGACCCATGTATGAACCCGAGGCCCAGCAGACCGCCGACCACCAGACGCGGCTCGCCGGACTGCGCAAGAGCCTGAATGTGGACAACCTGAAGCACGACATCGCCGAGGTGGAGGCATCCATGGCCGTTCCCGGATTCTGGGACGACTCGGAGTCCGCCCAAAAGACCGTGCAGCGGCTCAAGGCGCTGAAGTCCGTCGTGGGCGCGCCCGACGAGCTCGCCCGCGAGATCGAGGACGCCGCCACCCTCGTCGAGATGGGCGCCGAGATGGAGGACGCCTCCCTCGCCGAGGAGATCACCGCGATGCTCGCCCGCATCGAGGCCAGGCTCCACCGGCTGGAGCTGAACAGCCTCTTCCAGGACCCCCGCGACACCAAGACCGCCATGGTCAACATCCACCCGGGCGCCGGCGGCACCGAGTCCTGCGACTGGGCCGAAATGCTCTACCGCATGTTCACCCGCTTCTGCGAGCTGCGCGAGTTCGACGCCGAGGTGCTCGACTACCAGCCCGGCGAGGAGGCGGGCCTCAAGAGCGCGTCCCTGCGCGTGACGGGCCCCTACGCCTTCGGCACCCTGAAGTCCGAGGACGGCGTCCACCGCCTCGTGCGCATCTCGCCTTTCGACTCCGCCGCCCGGCGGCACACCTCCTTCGCCGCCATCGAGGTGCTGGCCGAGGTGGACGCGGACATCGAGATAGATATCCGGGAGGAGGACATCAAGCTGGACGTCTTCCGCTCCAGCGGCGCGGGCGGCCAGAAGGTCAACAAGACCAGCTCCGCCGTCCGCCTGACCCACCTGCCCTCGGGCATCGTGGTCTCCTGCCAGATCGAGCGGTCGCAGCACCGCAACCGCGACACGGCCATGCAGATGCTGCGCGCGAAACTCTACGACATCGAGCTGAGGCGCAAGGAGGCCGAGCTGAGCGCCATGCGCGAGGGCCAGCAGGACGTCGCCTGGGGCAGCCAGATCCGCAGCTACGTCCTCCACCCCTACCAGATGATCAAGGACCACCGGACCAGTCACGAGACCGGAAACGTGGACCGCGTCCTCGACGGCGACCTGGACGGCTTCGTCGAGGCCTACCTCAAGTGGAACCTCGAGCGCCGCAGCGGCGCGCGCAACGACGACTGACGCGCCCCCGGGCGCGGGAGACACCCCCATGACCGATGAACTGACCCCCGAACAGGAAGACCCCCGCGAAGGACACGGCGCCGAGGAGGAGCTCCGCAGGCACCGCATCGCCAAGCTGGAGCGCATCCGCGCGCGCGGCGACGAGCCCTTCAAGTACCGCTGCGACCGCAGCCACCGCATCGGGGAGGCCCGCGCCGCCTTCGAGGCCGCGGAGGCCGCCGCCGGGCCGGACGCCGACCCGCAGGCCGAGCTGCCGGGCGCCGCGCTGGCCGGCCGCGTCACCGCGCGCCGCGTCCAGGGCAAGAGCGCCTTCCTCGACCTGCGCGACGACACGGGCCGCATCCAGCTCTTCTTCGGCGAAAAGCAGGTGGGCGGGGAGATGTACGCCGCCCTGGACGACCTCGACATCGGCGACTTCCTCCGCGTCGAGGGGACCGTCAAGCGCACCCGGCGCGGCGAGATCACCCTGTTCGCCGCGGGGTACAGCCTGCTGACCAAGTCGCTGCGCCCCGGCGCCGAGAAGTGGCACGGCCTCTCCGACGTGGAGACGCGCTACCGCCGCCGCTACCTCGACATGGTGGCCAACCCCGAGGTGCTCGACACCTTCAAGCGCCGCGTGCAGGTGGTCTCCGTCATGCGCGGGTGGCTCGCCGCCCGCGGCTATCTCGAGGTCGAGACCCCCATGCTCCATCCGATCCCCGGCGGCGCCACGGCCCGCCCCTTCATCACGCACCACAACACCTACGACCGCGACTTCTACCTGCGCGTCGCGCCGGAGCTCTACCTCAAGCGCCTCATCGTCGGCGGCTTCGACAGGGTCTTCGAGATCAACCGCTGCTTCCGCAACGAGGGCGTGGACACGCGCCACAACCCCGAGTTCACCACCATGGAGCTCTACGAGGCGTACCAGGACTACCTCGGCCTCATGGACGAGACCGAGGAGATGCTCTGCCACGTCATCGAGACCGTGGTCGGCGGGAAGTCCTTCCCCTACCAGGGCCACACCATCAGCATCGAGCGGCCCTGGAAGCGCATCTCGCTGCACGAGGCCATCCGCCAGTATGCCGGCGTGGACCTCGAGGCCACCCGCGACCGCGACGAGGCCGCCCGCCTCGCCAAGAGCGCCGGCGTGGACGTGGATCCCACCATGGGCTACGGCAAGATCGTGGACGCCGTCATGTCGGAGAAGGTGCAGCCCCACCTCATCCAGCCGACCTTCCTCTACGACTACCCCATCGAGATTTCGCCGCTCGCCAAGAAAAAGCGCGGCAACCCCGCCCTCACCGAGCGGTTCCAGCCCTTCATCGCCTGCCTCGAGGTCGGCAACGCCTTCTCGGAGCTGAACGACCCCATTGACCAACGCGAGCGCTTCGAGGCCCAGGCCGCCCTGCGCGACGCGGGGGACGACGAGGCCCAGTACCTCGACGAGGACTTCATCGCGGCGCTGGAGGTGGGAATGCCCCCCACCGCCGGCCTCGGCATCGGCATGGACCGCCTCGCCATGCTCGTCACCGACAGCGCCTCCATCCGAGAGGTCATCCTTTTCCCCCAGCTCCGGACGCTGTAGGGCCGGCCGCCTCGCCTGCCGGAGCTGCGGCCGGAGCCACGCCAAAGTCTGCGCGCAGCACGTCGAGGCAGGCGTCCAGGTCGTTGGTGAGAACGTAGTTGACCCCCGCACGGTAGAGCCGGCGGATCGTCTCGGGTTCCTCGGCGCCAAAGTAGTTGACGAGGACCCCGCCGGCGCGGCAGCGGGCCGCGGCCTCGGCCAGGCCCTCCTCGCCGTGCAGAAGCTGGATGAAGGCGGCGCCGGATTCGAGGGTGCGCGTGATGTAGGCGTCACGGTTGCCGACCTGGCGGTCCATGTTGCAGAGGCGCACGCCGGGCACGGCGGAGCGGGCAGCTTCGGCCTGGGCCGCGCCGCAGGCGAGGAAGCAGTGTTCCAGCCGCCCGAGACGCTGAAGGACCAGGGCGGACGCCGCGCCCACTTCGGGGCCGCCGCGCAGGTGCACATTGCACAGGATGTGTTCAGGAATGACGGCGAGGACCTCTTCGAGGGTGGGCACGCGGGTGCCCGCGAAGTCCGGCCCGAACCACGCGCCCGCGTCGAGGGCGCGGATCTCGTCGAAGGACAGCGCGTCCACGCGGCCCGTGCCGTTGGTCGTCCGGTCCACCGTGGCGTCGTGCATCAGGACCAGTTTCCCGTCGCGCGTGGGGGCCACGTCGAACTCGATCATGTGCGCCCCCTTCTCCACGGCGGAACGGAAGGCGGGCAGGGTGTTCTCGGGGGCATGGCGCATGTCGCCGCGGTGGGCGCACGCGCCCATCGGCCCGGCCGGGGCGGCGGCCGCCGCCCCCGCCAGCGCCAGCACAGCGGTCCACATCACGGCACATCTCATGGGGTGTTCCTTTCGTTCCCGGCGGCGCGGCGGATGCCGCGCGCCAGCCACAGCCCCCCGCACAGGGCGGCCAGCGTGAGGGCCGCCGTGGCGAGGAGCATGATCCGGGGGCCAAACTGGACGGTCAGGGGCACGGACAGCGCCGTGACCAGCCCGCCGCCGACAAAGGGCTCGAAGAGAAGCTGCTTGCACCCGAAGGCCTCGAGGGCGCCGGTGCGGTTCCGGGGGTCGCTGACGCGCAGGAGCAGGAGCCCCGTCGCCACGACGCCGGTGGACTGGCCCATGTCCGCCAGGGCGCGCTCGAACCACCGGCCGGGGATCATGCGCGGGGCCAGCACCCAGAACGCGAAAATGGACCAGCACAGCCCCGTGAGCGACAGGACCGCGAAGGCCTCCCAGTGCCCCCCGATCACGCGCAGGGACATGGTGGCCAGGGCGGCCGCGATGAGGAAGTCGAGGGCCGCGCCGGTGACCCGGTGAAGCAGCCCGCGGTGCACGAGATGGTCCAGGCCGAGGCGCGACAGGGCCAGCTGCACCGCCACGCCGCCGATCATGGCCAGGGGGAACAGGGGCACCAGGGGCATGAGCGGCGTCTCCGTCCACGCGCCCCAGGTGCGGGCCTCCAGCAGCACCAGCCCCTCCTTGAGGAGCCACCCCGCCGCGACGGCCAGCGCCAGCAGGGCCAGCTGGATCGTCAGGACATCCGCGCCGCCGTCAGCGTCCGCCTCTCCCGCCGCTTCGGAGTCCGCGGCCGCGGCGGGTTCAGGGATGTCGGCCTCCCCGGCCGTGTCCGGCTCCAGGCACGCCACGGGCACGCAGCCCGTGCGCACGGCAATGTTGATGTAAAGCGTGCCCAGCACGACGCCCGCGATGATGCCCACCGTCGCCAGGCCCAGGGCCAGGTCGCGCCCCTCGGGGAACCCGGCCAGCTCGAACGAGGGTGCCATGCCCGCCGCCGTGCCGTGGCCGCCGGTGAACGCGATTTCGATCAGCGCCCCCGCCGTCGGGTCCACCCCAAAATACGGCGACAGAACCAGCACCACCACCAGGAAGGCGAGGGCGTACTGGCCAAAAGCCAGGGTGTAACCGTGGAGAATCTGCGGGCCGGACTTCCGCCAGACCTCCCGCGCCGGGGGAATCGGCCCGCCCAGGAGCAGACCCGCGAACACCACCGTGATCAGCAGCTTGGGCAGGGCGGCCCAGGATTCCGGCACCCACGCGGGGAACAGCCCCCCCGCCAGCGGGTGCCCGGCCCCCAGCGCCGCGCCGGCCGCCGCCCCCAGCCCCTGCGGCCCCAGCAGGAGCCCCAGCACCCCCGAAACCACTGCCACGGGCAGAAAAAGCGCCCGCAGCACCCGCATCCGCCCCAGCACAACCCGGCCCGCCCCCAGCAAAAGGCCCAGCGCCACCAGGGACGCCGCCATTTTCCCAACCGCCTCGGCCAGAGTCAGCTCCAAAAAACGCTCCTTTCGCCGCGCGCCGCCGCAGCCCCCGCCATCATAGGGGCCCGCGCCGCGCGAGTCAACGCCGTCCCCTTCCGCGAACGTGTCCGGAACCGGGTGTAACGCTTTGCCCGGGTCGGTGGTATGATGGGAGTCGGGCTGTGTTGTCAGGAATCCGGGCGGTGTCTTTCCGGCTGCGGGGCCGGGGGGCGTCCGAGAACAAGGATCCGCAGGCCCGAGGAGGACAGGCCATGACGTTTCGTAGAGGTGTCGCGCTGCTGTTGCTGTGTGCGGGAAGCGTGGTCGCGGGCGGATGCCGGGATATCCCGTGGGGCTATGACGACTCCGCCCTGCGGGGCCGGTGGTATCTCGCGGTGGGCGGGCCTTTCACCATCGCGGAGAACCGCTATCTGGACTTCCGCCGCGAGGGGCTGGTCTATGTGTATCCCGAGCGCACGCAGGACCTGCTGAACGACCTGCTGGTCACGCTGCCGGCGGGGTTCCCGTCCACGTACTCCGTCTCGCTCAAGGGCCCCTACGTGGTGGACGAGGACCGGCAGCCCTCCTTCATTGACTATGCCGTGGAGGAGGTGGAGGTGAGCCTGGATACCCTCCAGGTGTCCATGGAGAACTACCTCCGCCCGATGAGCGTCCACGAGCGGTCGCAGTTCTTCTCGTCCATGGCGCAGAAACTGGGCGCCGGCCGGATCAGCGACGTGCCGGGGCTGCTCAAGGCCATGTCGCTGTACCAGGAGGAGAAGTTCCTCGCGGCCTACGCCCCCGGCTTCTTCGGCCTCTACGACGTGTACCAGTGCGACCTGCTCCTGCAGATGGGCCTGGGCGCGCGCCCCGAAGTGATGGACAACCCCCTGACCTTCAACCACGAGACCTGCAACTAGGGCCGGTCAGGGCGAAGGGCATCGCCTTCGGGCGAACGAAGAATGGACGATATGGACTGAATGGACGGTATGGACGGTGTGAACGCTGTCCATATCGTCCATCTTGTCCATAGTGTCCATCCTGTCCGCGCCCCGCCCCCCCTCAGTCCAGCGGCGTGCCGTCCTGGGTCCACACCGTGAGGTTGGTCAGGTCCTTTTTGCTCCCGGGCAGCAGCCGCGCGAGGACGTAGCCCAGCGCGAACATCACCCCGTTCCCCAGGATGCCGGTGTAGTACCCGTCGAAGGCGCCGCTCACCGTCGCCGAGAGCGGCCCGAGCCAGCCGAGGGCGGCGGCGGAGGTGCCCAGGGAGAAGACGACGGCGCACACGATGCCCGCGCCGACGGCGCGCCCGTCGCCGCGCGTGGTGAGGAACCCGAGCATGAACAGGCCGAGCACGCCGCCGGAGACCACGGACTGGATTTCCGTCCAAAGGTCCTGAAGCGTGAGCGTGTCCGCGCGGAAGAGGACCCACGCGCCCGCGACCATGACGGCCGACGCGGCGAGGGTGACGCCGCGCGCCACGGCGACGTAGTGCCGCTCGTCCCGCGCGGGCGCGAGGTGGCGCCGGTAGATGTCCGTCACGGCGACGGCGGAGATGGAGTTCATGGCGGAGGACATGCTGGACATGGCGGCGGCGAGGACCGCCGCAGTGACGATGCCCGCCGTGCCCGCGGGGAGCTGCGTGGTCACGAAGAGCGGCAGGATCTCCTCGGCCTTGCGGGTGCCCGCGAGCATCTCGGCGGCCGCCGGATCGGGGAAAACCTGGTAAAACACGTAGAGGCCCGTGCCCACGAACATGAAGTAGAGCCACGTGGGCACGCAGAAGGCGCAGCTCAGCCAGAGCGCGTTCCGCGCGTCGCGGGCCGTGCGGGCGGCGCAGTATTTCTGCACGTTCTCCTGGTTCGCCGTGTACTCGCCGAGCCACTGGAACAGCCCGACGATGAGGAGCATGGCGACGGTCTTGCGCTCCAGCGAGAAGCCCCAGGGGATGGACCGCAGCGCGCCGTCCGGCCCCGGCTCGGTGATGAGGAACTTGCCGTCGCGCCAGGCCACCTCGAAGAGCTGGCCCAAGCCGCCGGGCAGCCGCCACAGCACCACGCCGAGGATGAGCAGCCCGCCGCCGGTGAGGATGACGGACTGGACGAAGTCGGTCCAGATGACCGCCTCCATGCCGCCGGCCACGGTGTAGTAGGCCGTCACCACGCCGCCCACCAGGATGCACACCGGCACGCTCCACCCCGTGATGCGGTTCACCAGCAGCGCCACAAGGAACTGGATCAGGCTGATGCGGAAGCACTGGGCAATGATGAAGACCGACGCGCCGTAGACGCGCGTGCGCGGCCCGAAACGCTTCTCGAGATACTCAAAGACCGATGTGATCTTCCCCCGACGGAAGAAGGGCACGAAGAGCCGCGACGCGATCACCGCCGCCAGCGGCAGGGTGATGCAGATCACATACCGGAGGTAGCCCGTCTTGAAGGCGTCCGCCGGATAGGCCACGAAGGTGATGGAGCTGATGGTCGCCCCGAAGAGCGACACGCCGATGAGCCACCCCGGATAGGCGCGCCCGCCGACGAAATACCGCTCCGTGTCCTTCGCGCGCCGGGAGAACCCCGCGCCGACAAGGATCATGGCGGCGAAGTAGACCACCACCACGCCGAGGTCCACCATCCCGAATCCCGACATGCCGCCTCCTTTCGTTAAGCGCCCGTTGAAGTGCCCAAAGAACTGTCCAACCCCGCATCGTAATTGCGGCCGCACGCGCCCGTCATTGCGAGCGAAGCGAAGCAATCTCTTGTCAGAAGAGCCAAGGCGAGAACGAGATTGCTTCGCTTCGCTGCTAAGAAAGTACTTCTCCGGAGTTTTCCACAATGAGCTGGCAACCCATTCTTGTGGCTTGTCTTGCGAGATTTTTGAGCAACCGCTCCTGGTACTGCCGTTCGTA
>JAAYBR010000059.1 GCA_012730045.1 Candidatus Hydrogenedentota bacterium
TACGAACGGCAGTACCAGGAGCGGTTGCTCAAAAATCTCGCAAGACAAGCCACAAGAATGGGTTGCCAGCTCATTGTGGAAAACTCCGGAGAAGTACTTTCTTAGCAGCGAAGCGAAGCAATCTCGTGCCCGCCAATGCCCCATCTGCCGCGGAAATCTCTCGTCGGAACGCCTTCGGTCCGGCGCGTCACGCGGCTAAAGAACCGCCGTCCGGGTTTCAGTAGCAGCGCATTTCGAAAACGCGGGCGTGCGGGTCGCCGTTGGTGGCGAGCACGCGCAGGCGCAGCGTCCTGGTCTTCACGGGCGTCTCAAAACCGTGGCGGACCAGGCGCAGGAAGTTGCCCGTGTTTCGGGCGATTTCCCGCCACTTCCCGCCGTCCTTCACCTCGAGCACATAGTCGCGCACCGTCTCGGGCTGCGGTCCGCGCACCTGCCCGGTGAGCGTGCCGTCCTCGCCGCTAAGGAACAGTTTCCGGTGGAGGCCCGTGTCGAAGGTGAACTGCACCTGACGGAGCGTCTGCTTCTTCCCCCATTCCAGGCAGAGCCAGGCCCCCTCCCCCCCCATCTCCGCGCGCCACTGGTGGGCGGACCCGTCGCCGATGTCGCGGTTCACGCCGTCCAGCACCGCCTCCGGCGGACAGCCGGGGGCCTGCCCCGACGCCGTGGCCCGCGCGCCGCGCGCCAAGTCGGCCGGGTCGGCGTTCACCACGCCGACCAGCGACTGGTCCTCGCGCAGGAGGCACTGGTGGAACCGGGCCATCCGCGCGGGGTCCGCGGCCACGTCGCGGGGCAGGCATTTCTCCGCCGCGCAGAAGGCCGCCGCCGCGCCCGCGGCCTGCCCCATGGCGGCGCAGGTGGCCATGACGCGGGTGGAGGTGAGGGCGACATGGGACACGCTGATGTTGCGGCCCGCCATGAGCAGGTTGGGCAGGTCCGCGCTGCACAGCGAGCGCAGGGGGATGGAATAGGGCTTCTTCAGGCCGATCTGCACGCAGGGCGG
This sequence comes from Candidatus Hydrogenedentota bacterium, assembly GCA_012730045.1. Lineage (NCBI taxonomy): Bacteria > Pseudomonadati > Candidatus Hydrogenedentota > Candidatus Hydrogenedentota bacterium. The sequence continues at coordinate 1,001 of JAAYBR010000059.1, forward strand.
CAGGTCGCGGTCGTCCATGCCGCCGGGCGGGTGGTCGTCCATGGGCCAGCCGCCGTAGGAAACGCGGTCGGGATAGGCCACCGCCTCCTCCAGCTCCCGCTGCACCATGACGTGCCCGCCCAGAATGCGGCGGCTCTCGCGCTTGCCGGGGATCATGCCGACCCATTCCAGGGCCCAGCGCTCGGACTCGGGGTGCTTCCCGCTGTTCTTGATGTGGTCCCATACGCCGGTCAGGATGCGCAACAGCTCGTGGCGGATGCGGCGGTTGTCCTTGATGGTGTCCAGCTCGCCGCCCCACTCGATCCACCAGTAGCCGTACTCCCAGCTGCGGATGCGGCGGTGCTTGAAGTCCTCCTCGGTGAATTTGCGCGCCCAGGCGGGGGGCGTGTAGGGCATGGGGCGGTCGTGCCGCCGCGCCATGAAGAGCAGGCTGTTGCCCATGGTCTTCTGGTCGGCGGTCTCCGGCGCGAGGGACTCCCCGTACTCGGCGCGGCCCTCCCGCCCGCGCATATAGCGCGCCCCGGCCAGCGCCGCCAGCGACGCGTCGCCCGTGCAGTCGAGGAAGAACCCGGCGGAGACGGTGTGCCGCTCCTCCAGCAGGGCGCTGGCGGCGGTCACACGGACCACGCGCCCGCCCTCCACCGCCGCGCCGACCACCGCCGTGTCCAGCAGCAGCGTGATGTTCGGCTCCGAGACCACCTTGTCGTAAAGGACCATGTCCCACATTTCGAACGAGCGCTGGGGGTTGAGGGCCGCCTCCGTGAGTTTCAGCTCCTCGATGATCCCCGTCTCGCGCCAGAGCGGGTTGCCCTTGAGGGCGCTGGCCCCGAGCACGTGCATGCGGATTTCGCTGCTCCCATTGCCGCCCAGCCGGGAGCGGTCCTGGATGAGCACGACCCGCGCCCCGCCGCGCGCCGCGGCGATGGCAGCGCAGACCCCCGCCAGCCCGCCGCCGGCCACCACCACATCCGCCTCCAGCGTCTGGTGGGTCCACGAGGCGAACAGCGGATCGTCCGGGAGGATGGGCGTGTCCGCCTCCGCGGCGCTCAGCCACAGCCCGGAGGTCAGGAGCCCGCCGGCCCCCGCCAGAAACCCGCGCCGCGAGGGGGTGTTTCCGTTGCTCATGATTCCGCCTCCTTGTCCAGACTCAGGCGTTGAAGAGATTGTTCAGGGCGTGGGCAAGCGTTCCCGCCGCGACGGAACGCGTCCGGTGGACAACATACCCGAAAACAAGCCCCAGCAGAAAGATGGAAAGCGCGCCGCCGGCCGGCGACTTCAGATTATCCAGCAGGCAGCCCTGGAAATGCCAGCCCGGCAGGTGGATGGCCAGGAAGAATGCGGCGGTCAGCAGGTTGGCACTCCAGAAGCGGAACCGCCCCGCCAGCGCGCCCATGAGCGCGCCCCGAAAAGTGAACTCCTCGACCAGCGGCGCGACCACCACGCCGCTGAACAGCGGCCAGCCCGGCGCGGACGCGAACAGCGGCCGGTGCCCCGCCCATTTGACGGCGAGGGCCGTCACCCCCAGCGCGAGCCCGACGCCGCCCCCCCACACGATGATCTCGCGGACCCGGGACAAGCCCATGACTCCGCCCGCGGAGCGGCCCGACAAGCGGATGAGCACCAGGGACGGGGCGATCCAGAGCAGCAGCTTCATCCCCAGCCAGTAGAGGGACCGCGCACCGCTTTCGTCCAGCCAAGACGTGTTCCCCTCCAGGGCGCGCTCCAGCAGCCACGCGCCAATCCAGACAACGGGAAGCGCGCAGGCGAAGGCGGCGGCGCACGCCGCCGTGTGCGGAAAGGGGGAAGTCCCAGCCCCCGTCTGCATGTCTCGGCTCTGAAGCGGCTCGGGCACCATGAATGGACAGTCTCCTTCCGGGTATTATCCAGCACAGGAGAGAATGATTCCACCTGGCGAAAACTCAAGGAGTCCGGACATGAGAAACATCCTTTCGGCGGCGTGCGCGTTTCTGTTGTGCGCGGCTGCCCAGGCGGATGTCGTGCTGATGTCCAAAGGGGAAACAGACAGCACTGTTGCGGTGAACCGGACAGTCAACCCCGGGTTTGCGGGGGGCGCGAACGGATGGACCGGTTGGAAGCTGGGGTTCACCCCGGAGGACGGCGGCGGGCGGGACGGGTCGCCCGGGGTGCGGTGCGCGGCGACCAGCACGGAGGAGCAGCACGGGGCCGGCCAACTGGTCATGCTCAATCAGGAGCGTCCGCGCCCCGTCGCCGCGGGCGGATGGAGCCGCGCAGAGGGGGTGGACGGCACCGCGGACAACGGGTATTCCGTGTATGTGGACGTCAACTACGCGGACGGAACGCATCTGTGGGGACAGACGGCGGCCTTCTCCACCGGCACCCATGACTGGGAGCGGCGCTGCGTTCAGGTGGTTCCAGACCGGCCGGTGGCCTCGCTGACGGTGCACGCGCTGTTCCGGGGGCACAACGGGACCGTCTGGTTCGATGACTTCTCCCTGGAGGAGTATCCGGACGATCTGGGCCTGTTCGAGGGCGTTCCCGTCCGGAAAGCCCCGGCGCCGGAGACCTCTGAGAACACGCTTGGGATCTCCCTGAGCGGCGGGCTGTCACTGGCCGTGGACGCTGAAACCGGCGCGCTGTCCTCTCTCGCGCTTGAGGGGCGCGTGCTGGGCTCGGGAGGCTTGCCGGTGTTTGTGCGGGATGCCGCCGGGGACGGTGAGTTCGTTGCGCCGGACTGGTCGGTCAGCCCCGCCGGGGACGGGATCTCCCTGACCGGCGAGTCCGCCGCCCTCCGGCTGCGCTTGGAGGTCACGCTCCGCCCACGGGGGGACCGGCTGGAGGTGGACGGCACGGTGACGGACCTCAAAGGCGCGGAGCGCGCGGTCACGGTGTATGTCCCGTTTCCGGTCGCGGGCGACTGGACCTGGTGGGAGGACATGCGCCGGAGCGTCCCCGCCGCCGGGGTGCGCCAGAACAGCTTCCGCACCGGCGCGGGGGCCACGGGCATGCGGGCGTCCTATCCCCTTGCAGTGCTGACGGGGCCGCGGGACGGCCTGATGCTGGCCGTGCCGGTGGACGAACCGCGCCACCACCGCCTCGTGTACGACGCGGACCGGGACCTGCTGTTCGCCGCCTTCGATTTCGGACTGAGCCCCGCCACGCGGATCTTCCCCGGCGCGGCGTCGTTCAGGCTGCTGCTGTGCGCCGCCGACCCGGCCCTCGGGTTCCGCGGGGCGCTGGAACGGTATTACCGGATGTTTCCCGCCGCGTTCGAGAAACGGATTCCCACCGAGGGCCTGTGGATGGCCTTCACGGACATCGCGACGCTGCCCGGCCCGGAGGACTTTGGCTTCGCCTTCCAGGAGGGCGCGCCGAACATCGTCTGGGATGAGGCCCACGGCATCCTGAGTTTTCCCTACACCGAGCCCATGACCACCTGGCTGAAACTGGACCCCGGCGCGCCCCGAACCCATGACGGCGCTGTCGGGCACCTCAACGCCCTGCTGGCGGACCCGGCCCATCCGCTGCACGGCGGCGCGTCGGCCATCGCCGTGTCCAGCGTGCTCGACGCGTCGGGAAAGAATGTGCTGTCCGTGGTGAACGCGCCGTGGTGCGACGGGTGCGTCTTCGCCCTGAACCCCGATCCGGGACTCCCGACCACGGAGAGCCGCCCCCTCAACCGCGGACAGGACGAGCTGGCGCGGCTGGAGAAGGCCGTCACGGAACCCGTGGACGGCGCGGTGGCCGACGGAGCCTACATTGACTCCTATGAATTCTGGGCAAACAGCATTGACTACTGCGCGGACCATTTCGTTTCCGCGGAGATCCCGCTGGTTTTCGACGCACAGTCCCACCGTGTCGGGGCGCTCACCGTGTTCTCCGTGTTCACGTTTCAGAAGGAGCTGGCCCGCCGGATGCACGGCATGGGCAAGCACATGATGGCCAACGGCGCGCTGGCGAGCTACGACCTGGCCGCGCCGTTCCTGGACGTGCTGGGGACCGAGACCAACTGGATGCCCGGCGGCCGCTGGCAGCCCATGACGGACGCGGAGCTGTGCTTCCGGCGCGCGCTCTCCGCGCGGAAGCCCTACTGTTTCCTCATGAACACCCACTATGCGGACTTCACCCTGGAGCTGACGGAGCGGTACATGCAGCGCGCCCTCGCCTACGGCATGTTCCCCGGATTCTTCTCCGAGAACGCCTCCACGGACTGCTATTTCACCAAACCGGAGTGGTACGAGCCCGCGCGCCCCCTGTTCAAGAAGTACATCCCCCTGATCCGGACCATCGCCCGAGCGGGATGGCAGCCCGTCACCCGCGCCGCGAGCGGCGACCCGGCGGTGCTGCTGGAGCGGTTTGGGGAGCCCGGGGACGGCACCGTCTACCTGACGGCGCTCAACGACTCGCCCGAGCCCCGCACCGCGCACATCACCGTGGACCTCGCCGCCTTGGGCTGGGACACGCCCCCGCGGGTGACGGAGATGCTGTCGGGCGCCGACACCGCCCCGGGGGACAACGCCACCATCCCGCTGGCGCTGGCCCCGGAGCAGGCGGTCCTGCTGCGTTTCACCCGGTAGGCGCGCGGGCCGCGGTGCGGCACCGTCCCCGCGGGAGCCCCCGGCTCGAAGAGGGCGGATGATGATTCGCCCCACCGCCCCCTTCCCCATCTGCGCACATCTGTGTCATCTGCAGACCTCCCGCCCTTGCACCGGAGATGCCCGCAGGGTATGCTCTTGGGCAGGGACGCGATGGACTGCACGCGTCCGCAGGACTCCCCCCCATGAACAGACCAGGCGAAAAACACCCCCTCAGCCGCAGGGCCTTTCTGCGGCGGACGGCCGCCGCCGCCGCGGGCGCGGCGGTGTTTCCCATGATCACGCCGGGCCGCGCGCTCGGGCTGGACGGCGCGGTGTCGGCGGGCAACCGGATCACCGTGGGCCTCATCGGCATGGGCCGCATGATGGAGAACCACATCGGCCCGTTCCTGAACGACGCGGAGTGCCAGGTGCTGGCGCTGTGCGACGTGGAGCGGAACCGGCTGGAGTACCACGCGGGGCGGGTCAACGCCCATTACACGCGGGCCAACGGCGGCGGGTCCTACAGCGCGTGCGACGTCTACGGCGATTTCCGCGCCCTGTGCGCGCGGCCGGACATTGACGTCGTGCTCATCGCCGTGCCGGACCACTGGCATGTGCTCATCGCGATCGAGGCGCTGAAGAACGGCAAGGACGTGTATCTGGAGAAGCCGCTGTCCCTGACCATCAACGAGGGGAAGGCGCTGCGGGCGGCGGTGCGCCGGTATGGCCGCATCCTCCAGACGGGCAGCCAGCAGCGCTCGGACACGGCGTTCCGCACGGCCTGCGAGCTGGTGCGGAACGGCCGCATCGGGAAAGTGCTCGAGGTCTATGTCAACGTGGGCGGCCCGCCGCAGGAGGACAACCTGCCCGGGGAACCGACCCCGGAGGGGCTGGACTGGGACCTGTGGCTCGGCCCGCGCCCGTGGCGGCCCTACTCGTCCGTCCTCGCGCCACCGCAGTCGTTCCGCGGCTGGCCGGAGTGGCGCTACTACCGCGAGTATGCCGGGGGCGGCATGACGGACTGGGGCGCGCACCACTATGACATCGCCCAGTGGGGGCTGGGCAGGGACGGGAGCGGCCCCGTGGAGATCATCCCGCCCTCGCCGGACACGCCGGAAACCACCCGGCTCACGCATGTCTACGACGACGGCGTCCGCATGTTTCACGGCGGCGCGGCCGGCGGCGCGGGCGTGGAGTTTGTCGGCGAATCGGGCCGCGTCCGCGTGAACCGGGGGCAGTTCCTGGAGACGGAGCCGGAGACGCTGAAATATGAGACCATCGGCCCGGAGGAGACGCGCCTGTACGCCAGCGCGGACCACCGGCGGAATTTCCTGGAGTGCGTGCGCTCGCGCCGGGAGCCCATCTGCCCCGTGGAGGTGGGCCACCGCTCGGCGACCGTGTGCCACCTGGCGAACATCGCCTCGCTCCTGCGCCGCCCCCTGCGGTGGGACCCGGAGCGCGAAACGTTCGTGGACGACCCCGAGGCGGACCGCCTCCTGGAGCGACCCATGCGCGCGCTGTGGCAGCTCACATGACCGCGCGCACGCCTGCACGCCGGTTGTTCCTCGCCCTGCTGCTGGCGGCGGCCGCGCCGTTCGCCGCCGCGCAGGACGACGCCCTCACCGCCGCACTGGCGGCGCTCCAGGCCTGGGAGCCCGGCGGGGACTTCGCCGCCTGCGAGCAGATCGCCGCCCTGGTCGCCGGCGCGGGCCGCGATCCCACGCGCCGCGCGGAGGTGGCCGCACGGCTGGCCGCCGCACTGGAGGGGGCGGACGACGCCGCGCGCACGTTCCTCTGCGGGCAGCTCTGGCAGGTCTGCACGGAGAACGAGGCGGACGCGCTGGGCCCGTGGCTAACGGACGACAAGCTCTCCCCGCTGGCCCGGTATGCGCTGGAACGGGTGCCGGGGGCAAAGGTGGACGCCGTGCTGCTGGCCGCCGCGGAGAAGGCCAAAGGGGTGGCGCTGGCGGGCCTGCTGGACAGCCTGGCCAACCGGGGGAACCCCGCCCACGGGGCCGTCCTCGCCGGACACCTCGCCGACCGGGATGTCGCCGTGGCGGTCGCCGCCGCAAACGGACTGGGGAAACTCGGCGGAGCCGAGGCCGTCGCCGCGCTGGAGAAGGTGCGCGCGAAGGCCTCCGCCCGCCTGCGCCCTGTGGTGGTCGCCGCGCTGGCCGCCTGCGCCGACCGCGCCGCCGCATCCGGCAACACCGCGCTGGCGGACCAGGTGTTCACCGGCCTCCTCGCCCCTGGCGAGCCGCCCGCCGCGCGGGACGCCGCATTCCGGGGGCTGGTCCGGCTGGGCAACGCCGGGGCCCTGGCGCGCCTGCGCACCGTGCTTTCGGGGGAGGACTTCCTCCTGCGGCCCGCCGCCCTGGGCCTGCTGCATTCCGAACCGGGCACACCCGTCACCGAGGCGGGCGTGGCTGCGCTGGAGAACGCCAATCCGCTGATCCTTCCCCGGCTGGTGGCGGCCCTGGGCGACCGGGGGGACCCCGCCGCCCTTCCGGCGCTGACGCCGCTGACGGCGCACGCGGACGCGGAGGTTCGGCTCGCCGCGCTGGTTGCGATGGGCAAACTCGGCACCGCGCACACGGTCACTGAACTGGCCCCCTTCGTGCAGAAAGACGGCCCGGAACGGGAGGCGGCGCTGGCGGCCCTCGCCGCGATCCGCGACCCCGAGGCCAATGGCATGCTGCGGAATCTCCTGCTGGAGTCGCCGCCGGAGACGGCCGCCCTGCTGGCCCCCTGCGCCGTGTCGCGCCGGGCGGCGAACTGCGCGGACGTCCTGCTCGCCCATGCGGCCTCGGAACATGCGGGGCTGCGCGCGGCGTCCCTGCGCGCCCTGGGCGGGCTGGCGGCGCCCGAGGCCCTGCCGGAACTTCTTGCCCTGCTGGTGTCCGCCCCCGTTGACTCGCGGCCCGACGCCGAACGCGCCCTCGTGGACGCCGTCCGCCGCTGGGGTCCGTCCGAAGACCTTGCCGCGCACCTGACCGCCGCCTACGCCAGACAGCGCAAGCCCGAACACCGCGCCGCGCTCCTGCGGGTCCTGGGCGGCACCCGGTGCCCCGGAACCCTGGCGCTCGTCTGCAAAACGGCCCGCAGGGGACGGAAGGACCTCCGGCTGGAGGCCGTGGCCGCGCTGGGCGGGTGGCACGCCCCCGAATCGCTGGACATGCTCCGCCGCCTCGCCGTCAAGGAGCGCCGCCCGGAGGTGAAGGCCGCCGCCTACGACGCCCTCGTGCGCCTGGCCCGGGAGAGCGGCGGCCTGCCGCCGGAGGAGACCCTCGCCCTCCACCGCGAGGTGCTGGCGCTGGCCGCCACGCCCGAACAGCGCCGCGCGGCCCTCGCCGCCGTCGGCGGATGCGGCCTGCTGGAGGCCCTCGACCTGGTCGCCCCCCTCAAGGACGACCCCGCCACCGCCGCCGAGGCCCGCGCCGCCGAAACGCGCCTCCGCGCCAAGTTCATCACCGCCACCGTGTCCGAGAACATCATGGAGGCGCGCCGCGTCCTCGATGGCACCCCCGCGACCTTCTGGCAGACCGACGGGCCGCAGGCCCCCGGCCCGTGGATTGAGCTCGACCTCACCCGTCCCGCGCGGGTCTGCGGCGTCATCCTGCACGCGCCGGAAGGTTCAGGGGTGTACCCGCGCGCCTGCGAAGTCTACGTCTACACCGAGCCGGGACAGCCCGGCACCCCCGTCGCCGCCGCCGCAGGCGCCGACCCCGTGACTGAAATTCCCTTCCCCCCCGCCGAAGGCCGGTACCTCCGCGTGGTCCAGACCGGCGCCGACCCCGCCGCCAAATGGGCCGTCGGCGAAATCCGGCCAAAATTCGACTGATTCCGGGGCCAATCTTCGCCCGGACGCCGGTCATCCCGATATCCCGTGCGTGCAAGTCCCCACGAAGAAAGGCGGCGGCAAGCCGCCCCGCAGGCTTGCCTGCGGGCCGCCACGGCGCGGGGCAACAGCCCCCCCGTTCGCGCCAATGCGCCCCTGTCCGCGTGTCCCCCTCCGCGCTCTCCGCGTCTCTGCGATGAGTCTTCCCTCCTGAGCGCCGGTTTTGACGTGGTGCCGGAAGAGTTCCCAACGCGGAGACGGGCGGTATTGAGAGATGGGGAAGCCCAAGCCATGGCGGGCACGAGATGGCCTCGCTGGGTTTGACATGACGGGGTTTCGTCGCGGAACGGGAGGGAAGACAAAGAGGCCAGGCTGGAGCCTGGCGATCCCAGGGGCGCGCGGTTTGGGGATTATGGAGAAGCCCAAGCCATGGCGGGCACGAGATGGCGTCGCATGCGCTCGCCATGGCGGGTTGACCGTCGGTCTATCACGCGGCCATCGCCCACGCCGTCATGGCGAACGCAGTGACGCCATCTCGTTCCCGGCGCGCCTTCGGTCTGGACCTCCCCCTCCGGCGATGCACGGTCCGCCTCTCCCGCGACGACGCCGGCGCCCTGGGACCGGGTTTGGGCAGGGGGCTGGCGGTCCGTTTCAGGCGGTGCAAGTTGTTTTGCCGCGCCTGATTGTGATACGGTAGCGGGGCACAATCCCGCCGAATGTCCGCAGGGTTTTCCTGGGGGTGGGCCTCGTTGGCCCCCTCTGGAAGGCGTTGCGGGGGGCGGGATTCCCTGTCTGTTTCCCTGGAAAAACGCAGCAAGGCGGCGCACGCCGCGGGAGAATGCAGTAGTGAGAAAGCCGATCATCGCCGGAAACTGGAAAATGAACCTGAAGATCGCGGAGGGCGTGGCGCTGGTGGAGGCGCTGAAGCCGCTGGTCGCGGACGTGGACAATGTGGAAGTCGTTGTGTGCCCCATGTTCACGGCGCTGGACGCCGTGGCGAAGGCGGCGGCGGGCTCGAACGTGCAGGTGGGCGCGCAGAACGCCTATGTGAAGGCGGGCGGCGCGTTCACGGGCGAGATCGGCCCGCAGTTCCTGCAGGACGCCGGGTGCGCGTGGGTGATCATCGGCCACAGCGAGCGGCGCCACATCCTGGGCGAGACCGACGCGCTGCTGAACGAGAAGCTGCGCTTCGCCCTGGCGGCGGGGATGAAGGTGATGTTCTGCATCGGCGAGCTGCTTGAGGAGCGCAAGGGCGGCCTCATGAACGACGTGATCCGCCGTCAGGTGGTCGAGGGGCTGAAGGGCCTCACGGCGGCCGACCTGGCGAACGTGGTGCTGGCGTACGAGCCCGTGTGGGCCATCGGCACCGGCGAGACGGCGTCGCCCGAGCAGGCCGAGGAGGTCCACGTGTTCACGCGGGCCCTCGTGGCCGAACTGTTCGGCGCGGACGCGGCGGCGGCGATCCGGATCCAGTACGGCGGCAGCGTGAAGCCCGACAACGCGGCCGAGCTGTTCTCGAAGGAAAACGTGGACGGGTTCCTCGTCGGCGGCGCCGCGCTGAAGGCGGACGGCTTCGCCGCGATCATCCAGGCGGCCCGCTAGAAAACACCGGCCCCTCCGGGGCGCCGACCACAAAGGACTTGACAGACCCATGCTTGAGGCAATTTTCAACTCGACCGTGCTGTGGTGGCTGATCCTGCTGCTCTATCTGCCCGCCTGCCTGGGGCTGGTCGTCATCGTCCTCCTGCAGAAGGGCAAGGGCGCGGGGTTCGCCGGGGCCTTTGGCGTCGGCGGCGGCAGCGACACGGTGTTCGGCCCCCGCTCGTCCAAGAGCCTTCCGCAGAAGATCACCTATGCGGCGGCGGCCCTGTTCATGCTGCTGGCCCTGCTGATGTCCACGCTCTCCGGACGCGTGGGCCGCAGCGCGGCGCCCGAACAGGTCACCGAGGAGGAAATCGCGAACATGAACGCCCTCTTCGAGCAGCAGAACCCGGCGGCCGACGCCGCGGCGGCGCCCGAGGGCGATGCGGCGGCGGCGGTCCCGGCGGCGGACGCCGCGGCTCCGGCCGAGGCCCCCGCGCCCGCGCCGGTGGTGGTGGAAGCCACCCCCGTGCCGGATGCGGCCCCGGCGGAAGCGGCCCCGGCGGAAGCCGCGCCCGCGCCCGCAGTCGAGGCGGCTCCGGCCCCGGAGGCGGCCCCCGTGGTCGAGACGCCCGTCGCGCCCGAAGCGGCGGCCGCGGCGGCGGAGGAACATACGACGGAGACGGCGCCTGCCCCTCCCGCACAGTGAGTCAATTACCGTAACGGACGCAGGCCCAAGGCTTTTACCGGCTTTGGGCCTTTGTTGTTGCAGGGGCCTCCGGGAACGCCAAGGGCCTTTCCGGGGATACAGGATGTCATCGGTGGAGAACAAGCCATGGACCGAATCGTAATCCGGGGGGGGAACCCGCTGAGGGGCGCGGTGCACGTGCACGGCGCGAAGAACGCGGTGCTGCCGCTGATGGCGGCGTCGCTGCTGGCGGAGACCCCCTGCACGCTGCACAATGTGCCCTGCCTGCACGATGTCTTCTCCATGGACAAGCTGTTGTCGCACATGGGCGTGCGGACGGAGTTTACGGGCCGCTACATGATCATGGACGCCTCCGGCCCCCTGGAGCCCGAGGCGCCCTATGACCTCGTCCGGAAGATGCGGGCGTCGTTCTTCGTGCTGGGGCCGCTGCTGGCCCGGTGCGGACGGGCGCGCGTGTCCCTGCCCGGCGGATGCGCCATCGGCACCCGCCCGGTGGACATCCACCTGAAGGGGCTGGAGGCCCTGGGCGCGAACATCCGCCTGGACGAGGGCTATGTGCTGGCCGACGGGAAGCTCCGGGGCACCCGGTTCACGCTGGACTTCCCCAGCGTGGGCGCGACGGAGACGCTGATGATGGCGGCCACGCGCGCCGACGGGGTCACCCGGCTGGTGAATGTGGCGCGGGAGCCGGAGGTGGCGGACCTGGCGCGTTTTCTCAACGCGATGGGCGCGCAGATCTCCGGCGCGGGCACGGATGTCATCACCGTTGTGGGCGTGGAGGCCCTCGGCGGGGCCGACCACACGGCGGTCCCCGACCGGATCGAGGCGGGCACGTTCCTGGCCGCGGCCGCGGCCACGGGCGGCGACGTGACGGTGCTGGACGCGAACCCGGACCATCTGCCGGTCTTTCTGGACAAGCTGGCGGAGGCGGGCGCGACCGTGGAGACGGGCGCAAACCGCATCCGCGTGGCCGCGCCGAACCGCCTGAAGGCGGTGGACGCCGCCACGCAGCCCTTCCCCGGCTTCGCCACGGACCTCCAGGCGCAGTTCATGGCGATGCTGACCTGCGCCGACGGCGCGAGCCGCATCCGGGAGACGGTGTTTGAGAACCGGTTCATGCAGGTGGCCGAGCTGGTCCGCATGGGCGCCGACATCAGCGTGGACGGAAACATGGCCATCGTGCGCGGCGTCTCCGGGCTGTCGGGCGCGCCGGTCATGGCGTCGGACCTGCGCGCGAGCGCGGCCCTCGTGATCGCCGGCCTCATGGCGGGCGAGGGCGAGACGGTCCTGCACCGCGTCTACCACATTGACCGGGGATATGAGCGGATCGAGGAGCGCCTGGCGTCGCTGGGCGCGGACATTGTGCGGGTCCGGGACTAGACCGGAACCGCGGAGGCCGGGCATCATGGAAAAACACGTCATCACCGACGACGCCGCGCTGGCGCAACTCAGGCGCCGGCTGCTGGCGCGCAGCGCGCCGGGCGGCACCCCCGCCGCCGCGGCCCGCCTGGAAAGCGTCCGGGCGATTGTGGAGGCCGTGCGGACGGAGGGCGACGCGGCGGTCGCGCGGTTCACGGAGCAGTTCGACGGGGTGCGCCTCGCGCCGGAGCGGTTCGAGCTGACCCGGGAGGAGATCGAGGCCGCCGGGAGCCGCGTGGACCCCGAAACCCTCGCCGCCCTGGGCCGCGCGATGGAGAACATCCGGGACTTCCACGCGCGAAACCTCCGCGAATCCTGGGAGCGGGAGTACCCCGACGGGTCGGTGATCGGCCAGCGGGTGGGCCCCGTCGAGAGCGCGGGGGTCTATGTCCCCGGCGGCAAGGCCTTCTACCCCTCCTCCGTGCTGATGAACATCGTCCCCGCCCGCGTGGCCGGGGTGACCGAGATTATCATGGTGTCGCCGCCGTCCCACAACGGCGACATCCACCCCGGCGTGGTGGCCGCGGCGCGGATGGCGGGGGCGACCCGCGTCTTCCGCGTGGGCGGGGCGCAGGCCGTGGCGGCCCTCGCCTTCGGCACGGAGACTATCCCGGCGGTGTGCAAGATCACCGGGCCGGGCAACGCCTATGTGACGGCGGCCAAGGCGCTGGTGCGCGGGGCCGTGGAGATTGACAGCGAGGCCGGGCCCTCCGAGGTGCTGGTGCTGGCGGACGCCTCCACCAACCCGCGCTTTGCCGCCGCCGAGCTCTTCGCCCAGGCGGAGCACGACGAGGAGGCCATGTGCCTGCTGGTCTCGGACAACGAACAGACGGCGGACGCCGTGGCCGCCGTGGTGGACGCGGAGCTCCCGGCGCTCCAGCGCGCGGGCATCGCGTCGCGCGCCCTGGAAGAGCTGGGCCTGCTCATTGTAGCCCGCTCGGCGGCGGAGGCGGTGGACCTCGCCAACTTCATCGCGCCGGAGCACCTGAGCGTGCAGACGCGGGACGCCGAGGCAACGGCGAAGCAAATCCGCAACGCCGGGGCCGTCATGGTCGGCCCGATGACGCCGGTGGCCGTGGGCGACTACATCGCCGGACCGAACCATGTGCTGCCGACCATGCGGCGCGCCCGGTTTTCCTCGCCCCTGACGGCGGAGGATTTCCGGAAGGTGACGAGCTATATCAAGTACAGTGAGGAGCGCCTGCGCGCGCAGGGCACCGACATCGTGCGCCTGGCCGAACTCGAGGGCCTCGAGGCCCACGCGCGGTCGGTGACGGTCCGCCTGGAGGAGTCGTGACATGAAGTACAGCCGGAAAATCCTGGAGACGGTGGAAGGCTACACGCCGGGCGAGCAGCCCTCGGACCCGGACGTGATCAAGCTGAACACGAACGAGAACCCCTATCCCCCGTCGCCGCGGGTGATCGAGGCCGTGCGCGCCCTGGGCGTGAACGCCCTGCGCCGCTACCCCGACCCGCTCTGCGCGGCTTTCCGCGCCGAGTGCGTGCGCCGGTACGGTCTGCAGGGGCCGGAATGGGTCATCGCCGGGAATGGCATGGACGAGCTGCTGGCGCTGGCGCTGCGCGCCTTTGTGGACCCCGGCGACCGCGTGCTCGCGCCCTACCCCACCTACTCCCTCTACGAGGTGCTGTGCCGGCTGCACGACTGCGCCCTGGACTCGGTGGACCTGGACCCGTCCTTCCGGCTTCCGGACGGGTTCTTCTCCACGCCCGGAAGACTGTGCTTTCTGGCACGGCCCAACGCGCCCACCGGCGTGTCCGCGCCCCGCGCGGAGGTGGAGCGCCTCTGCCGGAGTTTCCCCGGCATCGTGGTGATTGACGAGGCCTATGTGGACTTTTCCGACGACCACTGCATGGACTTCCCGGAGCGGTTCCCGAACGCCATCGTGATGCGCACCTTCTCCAAGTCCTTCAGCCTGGCGGGCATGCGCGTGGGTATCGCCGTGGCGCGTCCGGAGCTGATCGCGGAGTTCGTGAAGGTGAAGGACTCGTACAACCTGGACGCCTTCAGCCAGGCGGCCGGTCGGGCCGCGCTGGAGGACTACGACTACATGCGCGAGAACGCCGGGCGCGTCCGCAGCACGCGCGCGTGGCTGCGCAACGACCTGCTGGCCCTCGGGTTCGACGTGCCGGAGTCGCAGAGCAATTTCCTGCTGGCCCGGTGGAACGGGACGCCGGACGCGCGCGCGCTCTTCCAGGGCCTGCGCGACCGCGGCATTCTGGTGCGCTATTTTCCGCACCGGCTGCTGGAGAACGCGCTGCGCATCACCATCGGCACGGACGAGGAGTGCGCGGCGCTGCTGCTGGCGCTGCGCGCGCTGGTCGGGGCCTGAGGCGTGTTTCTCCGGTTCCTCCGGCGCGCGGTCCCCGAGGGGGAGGCGCTTCTCTTCGACTACGACGGCGTCATCGCCGACTCCGGGGAGGTGTACTTCGCCGAGTTCACGCGACTCTGCGCGGAGATGGGCTTTGACCGCCTGAACTCGAAGGAGGCCTTTCTCGCCCTCTTCGACCACAACCTCGTGCTCCAGCTGATCCGGGCGGGGTTCCCCCTGCGGCGGCTGAAGGAGCTGGGGCGGCAGGTGGCCCCGCGGGTGGAGGCCGCCAATGAGCGCATATCGCCCTTCCCGGAGATGCCGGGCATTTTGGCCCGCCTCGCGGATGTTCACCCCGTGTATATCATCACCTCCAACGCCACGTTCACCGTCACCCGCTTTCTTGAGAAACACCGGGTGGAGGGCGTGCGCGGGGTGATCGGCGCGGACCAGGAGACGAGCAAGGTGAAAAAGATCCGCCGGGTCATGCGCCTGGAGCGCGGACGCCGCTGCTGGTATGTCGGCGACACACGCGGCGACATCGTCGAGGCCCGCCGCGCCGGGGTGCTTTCCGTGGGCGCGGCCTGGGGCTGGCACGACGAGGCGCGCATCTGCTCGGCCCGGCCCGACGCCGTGGCCCGGCGGCCGGAGGACCTGCTGCGCTGGTTTGGCGCGCCGAAGGCCGACCTGGAAACCGTCCGCCGCGAGGGCGGCCCGGCGGAGGAGACACATCCATGAAAGGTCTGCGAAAAAAGAGACTCCTGTGGCTGGCCGTGCTGGCGGTTCTCGGCGCGCTGGGATGGCAATTCGGCCCCGTGCCCGTCCTGCTGGTCGCGGGAATGCTCGGCGCGGCCCTCAGCGTGCTCTTTCTGGTCCAATGGACGCTGGCCGGGCGCGGACTCGCCACATTGGAGGCCCTCCGCGCGCGCCACGGGTTCAACGCAATGGCCGGGGAACTGCGGGCGCGCCTGGGGACTCCGGACACTTTCCGGTTTGTCGTGATGGGAGACACGCGGAACAACACCGCCGTCGCCGCGCGGCTGTACGAAAAGGCTGCGGAGGAGACCCCCGCCGTCCTGTTCCACACCGGCGACATCGTGCGCCGGGGCAACCCCGGCGAATTCCTGCGCAACCATGTGCCGCTGCTCCCCCTGACGGGGGGCGCGCCCCTGTTCTGCGTGCCGGGAAACCACGACCAGGGCGCGCGGCGCGACTTTGCCGCGTTCCGGGCGCTGTACGGCGACGACCGGTTCTCCTTCGATTTCGGCGGCTGCCGCTTTGTGGGCTTCAACAACTGCCGCCGGGACCGGGTGGACGATGACACCCTGGCGTGGCTGCGCGCGGAGCTCGCCAAGCCCGGCGCGAAGCGGCGTTTCGTCTTCCTGCACATCCCCCCGGTGTTCTTCGAGGAAACCTTCGCGGGCGACGCGCGCCGAAGGGGGTTCCGGAAGAACCAGGACGCCTTCCACACGGTCATGCGGGAATGCGGGGTGGACGAGGTGTTCATGGCGCACATCCACGGCTACGCGACCCACGTGCGCGACGGGGTGCGCTACACGCTGACGGCGGGCGGGGGCGCGCCCCTCAGCGGGCGCATCGCCAAGGAGAACCGGAACTTCCATTACGTGGCGCTGAACGTGTCGCCGGAGGGGCTGCGGCGGACAGTGGTCTTCCTGGACGGGGAACGTTGGGCGCGGAGGGAGGAGTAGGGCTCACGGGGTTTCTGCGGGCGGTTCCGGCGTCTTGGGCAGTGCCGGGGCGTCAAGAGGGACAATCTCCTCCATGAGGACCCGCCCCGTGGGACTTGCCGCGCGGACCCGCAGGGCATCCGAATCCTCCGGGGGGGGCAGGGAGTTCAGGTTGAGCGTCCATTCCCCCTTCATGCGGGGCTGCAGAACACGCACCGTCCCCTCGTCCGCCCCCGGCCCCCGCCACACCCACACGCGGTCCGGCACAGTAAAAAGGGCAAAGCCCCCCGCGTCTGCGGTCCCAAACTCCAGGGTCACCGAGTAGGGCCGGGCGCCGCCCGCGGCGGGGGCCTGCCCGCACTGGACGGACACCTCCCGGGGGCTGTCATTGTCACAAACCAGCCGCCACACGCCGTTGGGACCGGGGAGCAGGTCAAAGCGCACCTCCCCGGAAAAAAGCATCCGGTGCGCGGCGAAGCCCGCGACGCACAGCACGGCCGCAGCCGCCAGCAGCAGCGCCCGCCGGTCTGTCCTGCTGAGGGCGGAGAAGAACGTCCCCCGCCGGCCGCGCAGGACGGCCGGGGCCGCCGGTTCCCGGGGCGTGTCGTAGATTTTCTCCGGGTGGGGAGGGGCGCCGCCGTCCTTTCCGGGCAGGGAAAAGCGCTTCAGCTCTTTTTCATATCTTGGCAGGGGCAGGTCTATGCGCCCGCCGAGCTCCGAGACATCCCCCACGGCAAGCAGGTGGTTGCACAGATTGGCGAGGGCGCCCTGCTCCTCGATCTCGCGGGTGAGGGACCGGTTCTCATCGTTCGCCTCGGCCGCGCCCAGCTTCCCCTCGGCCACCCGGTCGGGCAGGCGTTTCTGCCGGTACACGGCCACGCGCACGCGGTCCTGGGCGGCCTCCCGGCGGTTGGCCAGATGGGCCCGCATCTCCGCCAGGGCGGCCTCCGCCCGGGCGCCCTGCTCCTTGAACCAGCCGTCGTTGGACGCCCAGTCCATGCCCGGGGGCAGGTCAAACTCGCGCGGCTTCCGCGCCCCGCTCCGCAGGGCCGCCGCCTTGTCCCGCCAGGACAGCAGCAGCCTGTGGCGGCGCTCCAGGAGGTCTCGCGCGACCTGGCTAAGCACGCGCGTCCTTGTACGCCGCGGCGGCCCGCACAAAATCCCGGAAGAGGGGCTGGGGCCGCTGGGGCTTGCTCTTGAACTCGGGGTGGAACTGGGAGGCGCAGAACCAGGGGTGGCCCTTCAGCTCGATGATCTCGACCAGCTCGTGGTCGCCCTTGATGTGGCGTCCGCTGACCACCATCCCGGCGGCGCACAGGCGCTCCAGATAGACGTTGTTAAACTCGTAGCGGTGGCGGTGGCGCTCGAAAATGATGTCGGCACCGTAGGCCCCGCGGGCCAGCGTGCCCTCCGCCAGCTCGCAGCGGTACTGGCCCAGGCGCATGGTGCCGCCCATTTCCATCACGCCGCGCTGCTCGGACAGCAGGGAGATCACGGGGTCGGGCGTGTTGGGGTCAAATTCGGTCGAGGTGGCCTTCGGCAGGCCGAGAAGGTTCCGGGTCATCTCGATGACGGCAATCTGCATGCCGAGGCAGATGCCGAAATACGGCACCCGGTTCTCGCGGGCGTAACGCACCGCCATGATCTTGCCCTCGATGCCCCGCGAGCCGAACCCCGGCCCGACCACGATGCCGTCGTACTCGGAAAGGGTCGCCGCGACGTCCACCCCCTTCTCAAACTGCTCGGAGTCCACCCACTGGAGGGAGACCTTGCAGTCGTTCCAGATGCCCGCGTGGACAAAGGCCTCGTTGATGCTCTTGTAGGCGTCGTCGTGCCCGACATACTTGCCCACGGCGGCGATCTTCACCACCTTTTCGGCCGCCTTGAGCCGGTCCACCATGGCGGTCCACTCGGACAGGTCACCCTCGGGCACGTCCATCCCCAGCCGCTTGAGGACGATCCCGTCAAGATGCTGGCTCTTGAAGTTCAGCGGGATGGCGTAGATCGGGGAGATGTCCTCCGCGTTGATGATCGCCTCCCTCGTCACGTTGCAGAAGAGGGCGATCTTGGCGCACTGGTCCGGACCCAGCCGCTTCTTGCCCGTGCGGCAGACAATGACGTCGGGCTGGAGGCCGATGTCGCGCAGGGAGCGCACGCTGTGCTGCGTGGGCTTGGTCTTCAGCTCGCCGGCCGCCTCAATGTAGGGCACCAGCGTCACGTGGATAAAGCAGCAGTTCTCCGGGCCTATCTCCAGCCGGAACTGGCGCAGCGCCTCCAGGAAGGGCAGGCTCTCAATGTCGCCCACCGTGCCGCCGATCTCCACAATCGCCACGTCCACCCCGTCCTCCTCGGCCGTGAGCATGCGGATGCGCGACTTGATCTCGTCCGTGATGTGCGGGATCACCTGCACGGTCTTGCCCAGGAACTCGCCCCGCCGCTCCTTCTGGATGACGGCGTTGTAGATGCTGCCCGTCGTGGCGTTGCTCTTCTGGGAGAGCTTCGCCGAGGTGAAGCGCTCATAGTGCCCCAGGTCGAGGTCCGTCTCCGCCCCGTCGTCGGTCACGAAGACCTCCCCGTGCTCGAAGGGGTTCATCGTGCCGGGGTCCACGTTGATATAGGGGTCCAGCTTCATCATGGCGATCTTGAGGCCCCGCGACTCCAGCAGGAGCCCCAGGCCGGCGGAGACAATCCCCTTCCCCACCGACGACACCACGCCGCCCGTTGTGAACACGTATTTCGTCATGACGAGGCCTCCTCCGTTGATTTTTCCAGTATCGCGCGCACGCGCTCCAGATCGGCCGGCGTGTCCACGCCGACGCCCCGGTATTCCGTGTCCACCACGACAATGCCGAAGCCGTTCTCCAGAACGCGCAACTGCTCAAGCTTTTCGAGTTTTTCCAGGGGGGTCTGGGGCATCTTCGCGTACCGCAGCAGGAACTCCCGGCGGTAAACATACAGCCCCACATGCTGCCAGTAGCAGGTGTTCGCGGCCTCCCGGTCCGCCGCGTCCCGGATGTGCGGGATCGGACTCCGGGAGAAATACAGGGCCCGCCCCGCCGCGTCGCACACCACCTTCACCGCATTGGGGTCGGCGATGAGCTCCGGGTCCGTGATCCGGTGCCGGGCCGTGGACATCACGGCCTCCGGGTGGTCCAGCAGTGCCTGCACGGCGGCGTCCACGGTGGCGGGGTCAATGAGGGCCTCGTCCCCCTGCACGTTGACGATGATTTCCGCCGGATGGCCCTCCGCCACCTCGGCGATCCGGTCGGTGCCGCTGGGGTGGTCCGGTCGGGTCATCACGAGGCGCGCCCCGTACGGCGCGACCGCGTCCGCAATGGCCGCGTCGTCCGCGGCGATCAGGGTCTCATTCACCAGTTTCGCCCGCCGGGCGCGCTCGTAGGCGTGCATCACGAGGGGTTTTCCGGCCAGGGGAACGATGATCTTTCCGGGGAAGCGGGTGGAGGCGAAACGGGCGGGAACCACGCACAAAACGTATGGTTTTCCGCTTGTCATGACACAATACTCCGCCTTGGTTCAGCCAGTCACAGGGTCAGCCCGAAAGAAACTTTCCAAAGGCTAGAGGGGAGGGGGGGCCCGTTGCTCTAACGGGACTGCATCTTAGCACAGCGGCCCGGGGGGAAGCAAAAGGCCGTGGCGGAAATTGAAACCGGGGCCGGGGGCGGGTAGAATCGCGGCGTGGGGGGCGGGGCGGCGGAAAATGGAGGACGGGCGCATGTCGGAGATTGACGGCTATCTGAACATCATGGTGGAGCAGGGGGCGTCGGACCTGCATTTCTGCACGGGGTGCAAGCCGATCCTGCGCCGGGACGGCGCGATCATCAGCCTGCGCGAGGAGGTGATCTCCGCGCAGCGGGCGAAGACGGTGATCTATGAGATCATGCCGCCCCGCAACGAGAAGGAGTACAACGAGCGGAGCGACACGGACTTCGCCTACGACATCCCCGGCCTGGCCCGGTTCAGAGTGAACGTTTTCCGGGACATCAAGGGGATCGGGGCCGTTTTCCGCGTGATCCCCTCGGACATCCTCACCATGCAGGACCTGCGGCTTCCCGAGCCCGTCCGCAAGTTCTGCACCCTCCAGAAGGGCCTGGTTCTCGTCACGGGCCCCACGGGCAGCGGAAAGTCCACCACCCTCGCCGCCATGATTGACCACATCAACAACACGCGGACGGAGCACATAATCACCATTGAGGACCCGGTGGAGTTCGTGCATCAGAACCAGATGTGCCTGGTGAACCAGCGCGAGGTGCACACCCACACGGACAGTTTCAAGTCCGCCCTGCGCGCCGCCCTGCGCCAGGACCCCGACATCGTCCTGATCGGCGAAATGCGCGACTTGGAGACGACGCGCATCGCCCTGGAAACCGCGGAGACCGGGCACCTGGTCTTCGGCACCCTGCACACCACCACCGCCATCAGCACGGTGGACCGGCTCATTGACCAGTTCCCCGCCGACGAGCAGCCCCAGATCCGCACCATGCTCGCCTCCACCCTGAAGGGGGTCGTGGCGCAGAACCTCCTGAAGAAGAAGGGCGGCGGCCGCGTCGCGGCCATCGAGGTGCTCGTGGTGAACTCCGCCGTGGCAGCCCTCATCCGGGAGTCCAAAATCCAGCAGATCATGAGCATCATGCAGACGGGCAAGCGGGAGGGCATGACGCTGCTGAACCACGAACTCGCCCATCTCGTCCGCGAAGGCGTCGTCGAGGCGGAGGAGGCCTACCGGAAATCCGTGGACAAGCCGGACCTGCTCAAGCAGTTCGACTCCTTCAAGATCAGCTACATCCCGCCGGAGGAGTAGCGGCGGAAACACCTTCATCCCGCGGCAAATCCGGACAGAGGTCAGCGCAGTTTGTAGGTGATGGCCATGCCGTCCTGCTTCTCGTCCGAGGCGCGGACGATGACCGTCTCGTAGTCGGGGCTGTTCTGGACATGCTCAAGATAGTCGCGCATGGCCTCCGCCGAGACGATGACGTTGTCGGCCACGATCACGGCCCCGGCCTTCAACTTCGGCTCGATCAGCTGGAAGTACTTGAAGTAGTCGGTCTTGACCGCGTCAATATAAGCGAAGTCGAAGGGACCCTCCAGTTCGGGGAGGGTCTTCAGGGCGTCCCCCTCCACGCAGGTGACGGACTTGTCCAGCCCGGTCTTGGCAAGGTTCTCCCGGCAGGTCTTGACCGCTTCCGGGTCAATCTCCAGGGTGTAGAGATGGCCGCCCGTGCGCTCAAAGGCGATGCCCATGTGCAGCGCGCCGTAGCCCGTGAACGAGCCCACCTCGACCCCCCGCTGCGCGTTCCGGGTCTCCACCAGAATCCGAAGGAGCAGGGCGTCCTCCGGCGTCGTGCTCAGCCCGGTGCGCGGAAACTCCCGGAGAAACGCCTCGCGCGAAGCGGCGTCCCCCGCGCCGCGCTCCCCGGAGAGCGCCCCCGGCGCGCCCAAGGCCAGGGCCAAGGCAGCCAGAAACGTGACGATGACAATCTTGTGCTTCATTCCGCATCTCCTTTGCCCGGCGTTCGGGCGCACATCCCGCGGTTCAAAAAAAACGCATGGACACCCAGCGATAAAGGCACAGCGCGAGCATACATCCAAAGGACCCGAAGAACACGGCGGCGAACGCCACGAAGAATGAATCGGACAGTCCTTTCACGTGTTCTGGTCGGAACGCGCCACGCCTCTGCACTTCGGGAAGGCCGCGCATCCCCAGAACGGCTTTCCGGCATTCGGCCCTTTTCGGGCGGTGCGCGCCACGGTCGGGCCCCCGCACACAGGACAGGCCGGACCATTCTCTTCCTGCTGTGTCCGGCGGTGTTCCACCCGCGCTGCGGAAAGCTGCTCCGTGTATCCGCCCCCTTCCACAAACGCGCGTTCCAAGGCCGATATCTGACGGTCGAGCAGGTAGTTGGCCTGGTGAATCAGGCAGATGACCGTGTTCGCCACCACGGCGGGATCACGGGATTCCAGCCAGGGGGCATAGAGGGAAGCATCGGAC
Organism: Candidatus Hydrogenedentota bacterium; assembly: GCA_012730045.1. Lineage (NCBI taxonomy): Bacteria > Pseudomonadati > Candidatus Hydrogenedentota > Candidatus Hydrogenedentota bacterium. The sequence continues at coordinate 23,129 of JAAYBR010000059.1, forward strand.
CGATCGGTCGGATCCGTCGGATCGGTCGGATTTTCCATCTTCCGCCCCAGATCGCGCACCTCGCGGGACTCGGGGGTGTCTTTCCCCCATTGCGGCAGTCCCCGCTGGCGCAGAAAATCCTCGTAGTCCAGCAGAAGCTCATCCAGGCTGGCGCGCGCGACGTTCACCAGACGCAGCTCGGTTTGGCTGGAGACAGCGGAAGCCCGGCTCCCCTCCGCAATGTTCTGGCGACCGCTCCGGGCGGCCTGAACCATTTGATCCACCGTGCGCGAGCGCTCAGGCAGGAAGCGTCTGCAGAACATGGCTGTGGCGTCATAGATCACCGTGGCGGTGCGAAAGGAGCGCAGTCTCCGGTATCCCCCGCCCGCGCGCAACCGACCCTGTTCCTCCACCGGATTAATCTCCATGCCTTCCCGTGCCGCCCTATGGTAGCACCCCCCTCAGCACCGGCTCCAGCGCGTCGGCCATGCGCTGGAAGCCGAGGTCCGTGGGGTGGGTGCCGTCCACCGTGGCCTCGCCGTCGTCGCCGAGCAGGGCCGCGCCGGGCACGTAGTGCAGCCCCGTCACCCCGGCGGCGGTGAGCCGTTCGTGGGCGGCGCGGAGCGCGTCGTTCTTCGCGGTGTATGACTCCCGGGGTCCGGGGAGAAAGGCGCCCGCCTGGTACGAGATGTTCTCCACGAGCACGATGGGCGTGTCGGGGCGCGCGGCGCGCAGGGCCTTCACGAAGGGCTCCACCCGCTCCGTCACCTCCTGCGGCGTCAGGTTGGGCAGGCAGTCCAGCACGTACACCGCCGCGTCCACCTCCGCGAGCAGTTCGCCGAGGGCGGGCTCCATCCGGCCGCTGCCGGAAAAGCCCAGGTTGATGACGGGCCGGTCCAGCCGCCGTCCCAGAATGGACGGGTAGGCCATCCCGGGCCGCGACGCGCACCCGCCGTGGGTGATGGAGGTGCCGTAGACCAGCACCGGTTTCTCCCGGTCCGCCGGCCGCGCCGGCCCCTTCGCCATCGCCGCCGCCGGGGGCACGCCGATCTCCAGGGACTCAGTGCCGTTGTACAGCGGCAGGCAGACCATGAACTCATGGAGCCCCTCCGGGATGCCGTCCGCGAGCAGCCCCTCGGTGGTCTGCTCCTTGGGCCGCCCGTTGCCGATCCAGCGCCACACGGCGCCGTCCCTCACATACAGGTCCAAACCGCTCACTCCGGTGGCGGGCATGTGGGGCATGGCCAGCTCGGGGTTCAGCACGGTCCACCGCGCGGAGATTTTCGGCGCGTCGGTGGTGAAGCGCACGCACAGCCCCGCCGAGTGGCGGCTCAGGGACCACACCGACTTGGGCACGTTTTCCTCGGCCCGCGCGGGCAGCCGGTCGTAGAACCTCGCAGTGTCCTGCCACCCCTTCCCCTCCACCGTCAGGCCCCGGGCGTCATACCACAGCCACTCCCCCGTGGCGTCCTTCGCCGCGAAGTTGGGGTCCAGTTGCTCAATTTCCGAGGCGGCGGCCGCAGGCGCCTGCGGGAGAAGGGCGCACACGAGCGCGGCAAGAAACATGCCGTGCAGAAGGGGAAGGGGGCGCATGATGATTTCCTTTCTGGTGGGGGTCCGGAGGCATGCTAACACAGCCGGGCGGACGGTGGAAAATGCTATGAGTCCCCGCGGCGCTCGTGCGCGCCCATGTCCGGCGCCGCGCCCTGCGGCACCGGAACCCCCTCAAAGTCCGTGTCGGCGGCGGGGGTGTCCCCGGCGTCCACACACGGGGAGTCCGCCGTCAGCCGGTAGTCCCGCGCGGCGGCGTTCCCCACCCGCGGCTCCGCCGCGAGGGAGCGGGGCTCCTTGCCATAGTCGCGGCGGTAGTCGTCGAAGGCGGCCATGGGATAGCGGTGTCCGTCCACGGAAACCATGTCGCCCTCCGGCTGCCACCAGCAGTTGCGGTCCATCTCCAGGGCGTCCAGCGCCTCCCGGGGCCAGGTGGGCGCGTAGAAGGCGTTTTCCAGGGCGCCGCAAAAAATGTTGCCCCGGATCACGATGCCCCGCGCGCGGGCCGGGCTGGTGTAGAAGCACAGATGCCGGCCGCTGGGATCGGGCCGCTGGGCGTGTCCCCAGCCGCTTCCGGCGTCGAAGCAGGTGTTGTGCTCGAAGCGGATGTTCTCGGTCTCGGAGGCCTCCGGGCGGTTCCAGTACTCGAAGGAGTACTCGGAGTTCCAGATCAGGTTGTACCGGTAGGTGATGTTCCGCTGCGGCGTGTTCGGGCCGCCGCTCTGGTTGGTCAGGGCGGCGTCGTAGATCTCCCACAGGCGGCACCGCTCCACAAGGCAATCGTGCGCCGCGGCCCAGAACTCAATCCCGTTCCCGAAGCGCACCGTCTTGTCCCCGCCCATCTGGTCGCCGCCGCCAATCCAGCTGATGTCGCAGTTGCGCGCCGTGATGTGGTGGACGTTGCCGCCGCCGATCCCGTGGGCCGCGCCGTAGCGCAGCGCAAGCCCGTCGTACACGACATGGTGGCGGTTGCCCTGGTCTATGAGGTGCTCCCGCACGGCGCACTCTATCTCCGTGTGCAGGGCGGCCGGATTTCCCGGCGAGACCAGCCGGACAACGTGCGCCGCCTCGTCGTACCAGTATTCCCCCGGCGTGTCGAGATCCCCCGGCTCCCAAACCTTCACGCCGCAGGATTGCTCGCCGTCGAAAATGATGTTGCCCACATCGTTCACCAGAAAGCCGTCCGCCGCGCATTCCCGGAACGACAGCGCCTCCAGCGAGAGCGACGCGCCCGCAGGCAGGGCCGTTCCCAGAAAGAAGGTCAGCCGGGCATCCTCCGCCGTCTGGTTTGCCTTGTAGTGGCACGTGAAGGTCGCCCACTCCCCCCCCGCGGGGAAGGACGGGCGCGCGCCCGCGGCCCCGTAAGACGACCACGGCGGCCCGGACCGCATCAGCGTGGGCGCCTCCAGCGTGACGGGCGCGCTGCTCCTCGCCCGGAAAGACAGGGCGTACATGCCCCCCTGCCGGACGGGGAACGACGCGGTGTAGCACTGGACGTGCGACCCGGCGGTCCCCGGCGCGGCGCACTCCACCCGCAGGCCGCCGTCACCCCCCGTCATCCGGGCGGACGCGCCCCCCTCTGCGTGCAGCCGCCAGCCCGGAGAATCGCCGGCTGCGGGCGGCAGCAGCAGTTCCGGTCCGTCCACCCTCGGCGGCAGGGTGCTCCAGACACCGTTGCCCAGGTCCATCCAGTCCTCCGGGCGGTTCTTGGCCACCGATCCCATCAGCACGGGCTTGTCGCCCTCTCCGTAGGCGCCATAGGTGACAGGGGCCGTCTCGTCCCCGCTGCGCGCCCGCAACTGGCCGCGCCACGCATCCCCCCGCCGGAACAGCACGCTGTCCCCGGGCGCCAGCTCCGCCGCGTTCACCCGGTCCAGCGAGGCCCACGCCGTCTCCGGCGTCCGCCCGTCCGCCGCATCCGACCCGATGGCGGCCACATGGTAGGGGACCGCCCATCCCGGACAGGCCGCCAACAAGAGGATTCCCGGCACGCCAAGGCGGGCAAGGCGGTTCATTCGTCGCGTCGGAACAAGATTCATGGCCAACCACCCTCCTTTAGATGCAAACCCGCGCGCGCCGGGGGCATGCCCCGCCGCCGCCCCATTATCCTCCTCCCCGCCTCCCGGACCAAACCGGGCGACCTCTTCAGGTTGACCCCCGGCGTCTCAGCGGCTACAGTAGGCCTTCGCGGGAACAACCGACAAAGGACACCCCCATGCAGCGACGCGAGTTTCTGAGGACCACGGGCGCCCTGCTGGCGGGCGGGGCACTGGCGCGCGCCGCAGGCACGGCGGAACAGGCGGCCACACCGCCGAACATCATCCTGATCCTGGCGGATGACCTGGGCTACGGCGACTTGGGCTGTTATGGCCAGCGCCTCCTGGAGACGCCGAACATTGACCGGCTCGCCGCGGAGGGGCTGCGGTTCACGCAGGCCTATGCGGGCGGCCCCGTGTGCGCGCCCTCACGGTGCGCCCTCATGACCGGGCTGCACGGCGGCCACGGCGTGGTGCGCGACAACATCCCCCACTACCCCGCCTATCTTGGGGAGGGGGACATCACAGCCGCCAAGGTGCTCCGCGGCGCCGGGTACCGCTGCGGCGGCGTGGGCAAGTGGTCGCTGGGCGACGCCGGGACCGTGGGGCGCGCCACCAACCAGGGGTTTGACACGTGGTTCGGCTATCTCAACCAGGACCACGCCCACTACTACTACACGGAGTACCTCGACGATGACGAGGGGCGGCTGGACCTCAAGGGAAACGGTGAGTCCCGCGAGCACTACAGCCATGACCTGATGGCGGAGCGCGCCCTCCGCTTTGTGCGCGAACACAGGGACGGCCCGTTCTTCCTGTATGCCGCCTTCACGCTGCCCCATTTCTCCAGTGACGACGAGGATCCCGACGGCTTCGCCGTCCCCTCGACGGAACCCTTTACCGGAAGGGACTGGGACGAGCGCACGAAGAAGTACGCCGCCATGGTCCACCGGCTCGACCGGGATGTCGGACGTCTGACAGACTTGGTGGAGGAACTCGGCCTTACGGAAAACACGCTCATCCTCTTCGCCAGCGACAACGGCGGACACCGGGACGTCCCGGACCCCGTCCGCACCGGCGGCCCGCTGCGCGGCTTCAAGTCCGAACTCACCGAGGGCGGCATCCGGGTGCCCCTCATCGCCCGCTGGCCCGGCGTGGTTCCGGCGGGAAAGACCAGCGATGAGATCGTCGCGTTCTGGGATCTCCTGCCGACCTTCGCCGAACTGGCCGGGACCGCCTCGCCCGAAAAGCTGGACGGGGTGTCCATCGTCCCCGCGCTGAAAGGCGGCGCGCTGGAGCAGCCCCGCGAATACCTCTACTGGGATTACGGCCACTGCCGTGACCGCTACGACCAGGCCGTCCGCATGGGCCGCTGGAAGGGTATCCGCCTCGGCAGCGGCGGAAAGATCCAGCTCTACGATCTGGAAAAAGACCTCGGCGAAACCAGCGACCTCGCCGAAAAACATCCCGACATCGTCCAACGGATGGAGGAACTCATGCGGGAGGCGGTCACGCCCAGCCCGAGATATCCCGTCGGCGTGGAATACAAGGGGAAACCCCTCTGGAAGAAGGCAACGCACGGGCCCGCTGAGGTCAATAAGCGGCAGCCGAAAGCCCTGAATACGCAGGCCGAGTAACCATGCGGTTTCTCAGTCTGTCCGAAAAGGGTGAAGGCACTCGCGGGGAAGGAAGACAAGGCAGGCGGGACGCCTGCGCTACGGGGATGACAGACGGCAGCCGATGCCGTAGCGCAGGCGTCCCGCCTGCCTTGTCTTCGGTCCTGTGCGCGGTGTTCGATCCCGTATTTTCCGCCATGGTCCTGAAAATTGCCCGCCCGCCTTTCCGGAAATCGGAAAGGCAATTTGGTATCATGGGGCTCATGTTGGAGGACGGATCATGAAAGAACCCAAGCGGGGGGCCCTGCGCAATGACTGAGGCGGCGCTGTATCTGGGCGCGCGGGATTCCGGGCGGGCGGAGGCCGTGGACGGGCTGGTGGCCGCATGCTGGGGGCGCGCGGCGCTGGTGGTGCCGGTGCGGGCGATGGCCGCGGCGCGGATGGAGGCGCTGCTGCTGGGACGGGGGCTGCCGGGGGTGTTCGGCGCGCCGGTGCGGGAGTTTAACGACTGGGTGCGGGACCTGTTGGCCGCGCAGGGGCGGGAGGTCCGGCTGGTGGACTCGCTGGAGCGGTCGCTGGTGATGGAGGCGTGCGTGGACGCCCTGGCGCGCGAGGGAAAAGTGCCGGGGGGCGGCGCGCCGCGTTTTCCGGCGGGGCTGGTGCGCCATCTGCTGGCGGCGGTGACCAAACTCAAGCAGGCGGCGGTGACGCCGGAGGAACACGCGAAGATCACCGCCGGGGAGTGGGACGCCTTTCTGGCGGAGGCCTATGCCCGGTATCAGGCGGTGCTGCTGGGGCGGGGGCTCTATGACATTCCCGGGCTCTACTGGGAGGCCTGCCTGCTCTGCGACGGGGACGGCCCCGTCCGCCTGCTGGGGGGGCTGGAGCTGGTCGCGCTGGACGGATTTGACGACTTCACCCCGTCGCAGCTGCGGCTGGTGCTGGCGCTGGCACGGCGGGTGCCGCACCTGGTCGTCGGGCTGAACCACGACCCGGACCCGGAGCTGGAGGACCTGTACTCCCTGTCCGCCGCCACGGTGGAGCGGCTCCGCGAGACGCTGCACCCCGCAGAACGGTTCTTCCCCTCCCCCGCTCCGGCCACCTTCACCGGCTTCGCCGCGACGGCCCTGTTCCGTTCCGAACCGCCCGAAGCGGCCCCGGCGGGACTGGCCCGGAATCTCCGGCTGGCGCCGCGGCTGAACGTCCAGCACGAGATCGAGGAGACGCTGCGGGAGATCAAGGGGCTGCTGCTGGAGGGTGCCACGGCCCCGTCGCGGGTGGCGGTGGTGCTGCCGGACTACGCGGAGCACGCGGCCGCCGTGGAGTGCGCCGCGGCGGAATTCGGGGTGCCGGTGCATTCTGTGGGGGGTGTGCCGCTGGCCTCCGGGGGGGTGGGCCTGTTTCTGCGCAAACTGATCCGCGCCCTGTCGGAGTGGGCGGTAGAGGACGTTCTGGAAGTCGTTTCCGCGCAGTGGTTTGCCCCGGAGGGGGCCGCCGCACCGGACACGGCCCCCTTCCCGCGCCTCGCCGCGGCTGCGGGGATCACCGGCGGCCGGGACGAATGGTTTGCGCGGCTGGCGCGCCTGCGCGAACGGCTGGGCCGCCCTCCCGAACCGGACACCGACCGGGTGTCCCTCCCCTTCCCCGCCCTGCCCGTGCTGGCGGCGCTGGAGCGGCGGATGGGCGCGCTGGCGGACCTCGACGACCGCCTGCCGCTTCGCGCGTCGCAGGCGGCGCACACGCGGGCCTTCACCGCGCTGGTGGAAACTCTCGGCACCGTCAAGGCGCCGGAGGTCCCCTCCCCCGCCCTTCGGGCGCTCCACGGCGCGCTGGCCACCCTGTCGCAGACCGGCGACCCGGACCGCGAGCTGGACCGGGACGCCTTTTTCGAGCTGCTCGACCGCAGCCTGTGCGGCGCGGAGTACCGGCGGTCCTCGCCGCCCGACGCAGTGTTCTTCGCCGCGCCGTCCGCCCTGCGCGGGCGGTCCTTCGACCGGGTGTATTTCTGCGGCGCGAACGAGGGCGTGGTGCCCGGCGCGCCGCCGTCCAACGCCTTCTTCTCCGAGCAGGACATCCAGCGGCTGCGCGGGGCCGGGGTGGTTCTGGAGGGCCGCCGCGAGCATGCCCACCGCGAGCGGCTGGTGTTCCACCACGCCCTTGCGGCGGCGGAACGGGACTTCGTCCTTTCGTGGCGGCTTCAGGACGCCCGGGGCCGCGAAGCCCTGCCCGGCCCCTTTGTGACCGGCCTGGGCGACCTGCCGGGGGGCGACTCCCTGCCCAGGGACACCTTCACCCCCGATGAGAGCGTGCCAACGCATGCCCAGGCCGCCAGTCCGCGCGACCTGGCGCGCGCCGCCCTGCTCCGTCCCCTGCCCGCGCTGCGGGAGGCCTTTCCGGAGCTGCTGGCGGGCCCCCTCGACGGCGCGACGGTGGAGCGCGCGCGCAACGACGCGTCGCCCTTCGGCCCGCACGACGGGATGCTGGCGGACCCCGAAGTGAGGGCCTGGCTGGCCGAAAAGTTCGGCCCGGAGCACCGCTTCAGCCCGTCCGCCCTGGAGCGCTGGCTGGCGTGCCCCTTCGCGTTCTTCGCCGAGCGCGTGCTGAAGATCGCGGAGGATGACACAACGCCCGGCGAAATGGACCCGCGCGTGCGCGGAATCCTGATGCACGACGCCCTGCGGATGTACTACGGGTGCCGGCGGGACGGGGAAAGCGCGGAGGGCGAAGGCATCCTGGAGGCGCTGGAACAGGCATTCCAAAACAGCCGCGGCCGCTTGGACACCCTCTCCCCCGGCGTCCTCCAGGCCGAGAAGACGCGCATGGGGCGGCAGCTCGTCCGTTTTCTTGCGCGCATCCGGGGAACGCTCTCCGAAGACTACGCCCCGGCGCTCTTCGAGCAGCCCTTTGGCCGCGCCGAAAATGGGGCCGGCCCCCTGCGCTTGAGTGTGGGTGAGGGGGAGACCGTGCTGCTGTCCGGACAGGTGGACCGCATTGACCTGACCCCGGACGGCGGCGCCGCCCGGATCATTGACTACAAACTCAGCAAGGTGTGCGCGCAGAGTGACATCTCCGGCGGACAGGACATCCAGCTCTCGGTCTACATGCGGGCCGTGGAGGAGCTGATCCGCCCGGGCACCGTGTGCGCCGAGGCGTGGTACCTTTCCCTGACCAAGGACACAGACCGCCGCATCGGCGAGAAGAAGGGGCGTTCCGGCGTGACGCGGGAGGAGGCGCTGGCGGCGGCGGAGAAGGAAATCTCCCGCGCCGTCGCCGGCATCCGCGCCGGAGAGTTTCCCCCCGTCACCCCCAAGGGAAAGGCCCCCTTCGGCGCGACGGCGGCGCGGTTCACCGAGGCGCGCATCGCGCGCAAGACCGGCATGGCCGCGGCGGAAGACGGCGGGGAGGGCGAGGCATGAACTTCACCCCGGAACAGGAACAGGCCATCACCGGAACCGCGCGGCGCATCTGCGTGTCCGCGGGGGCCGGATCGGGCAAGACGCGCATCCTCATCGAGCGCATGCTGCGGCTGCTGGACAGCCCGGAGCTGTGGCCCGAAAAGCGGCCCCGCCTCGACGGCATCGTGGCGCTGACCTTCGCCGACAAGGCGGCGGCGGAGATGAAGGCGCGGCTGCGCAGGGGCTTTGCGGAGAAGGCGAAGACCGCCACCGGCGACGCCCGGAAGTTCTGGCGCGAACTGGTCCGCGAGGCCGACGGCGCGCGCGCCTCCACCATCCATTCCTTCTGCGCGTCCTTCCTCCGCGAGAACGCCCTGCGCCTCGGCCTGAGCCCGGACACGGGCGTCCTGAGCGACGCCGAGAACGCGCTGCTGAAGGAGCGCGTGGTGGCGGAGGTGCTCGACGAGCTGCTGGAGGCGGGCGATGCCGGGGCGGCGGCGCTCTACGTGGAGTACGGCGGCAAGCGCCTGAAGGACGCCCTGCGCTCGGCGATCGGACAGCGGACGGCGCTGCGGGACATCGCCGCCCGGACACCGGACAACGCGACACCGGAAGCCCTTGTTGAAGAGTGGAAGCGCGTGGCCGGAGCCGTGTTCGACCGCGAAACCCTCGCCCTCGCCTCCCCCGCCGCACTGGGGCCGGCGCTGGCGGAATTGAAGGCGCTGGAAACCTGCGTCCTTTATGAAAACGACGGGCGGGCCAAACGCCTTCAGCACGCCGTCGCCCTGCTGGAACGGGTGCTGGCCCCCGGTGCGGAGCCCGGAATAATCCGCGAAGCCCTCGCGGAATTGGGGAAAGCGGGAGACTACAGTCCCAAGGCAAGCGACAAGAAATGGACGGACAGGGCGTCCTATGAGCGGGCGAACACGCTGCTCAACAACCTGCACAAGAGGTTCCAGAAAATCGCATTGCTCGACGCGGAGGGCGATCCGCAGATGGAGCTGGAAACGGCCCGGCGCACGCTGGACTTCCTGTCTATCGCCGAGCGGGTGATCGCGCGCTTCGCCGAGCGCAAGGCCGCGCTGGAGTGCCAGGACTTCGACGACCAGATTGACCAGACCCGCCGCATCCTCGCGGAGGACGGGGAACTGCGCGCGCGCACCGCGCGGGGCATCGCCTTCCTGCTGGTGGACGAGTTCCAGGACACGGACCGCGCCCAGCTCGAAATCGCCAACCTGCTCTGCGACACCCCGGGCGGGCCGTCGCTGTTCATCGTCGGCGACGCCAAGCAGTCCATCTACCTGTTCCGGGGGGCGGAGGTCGGCGTGTTCCGCCAGGCCGGCACGGCGGCGGACCAGCGCGTCGCCCTGGACACCAATTTCCGCTCCACCCCCGGGGTGCTGGAGTTCATCAACGACTTCTTCCGGAAGACCGGGCTGCTCGCCGCCGTGGAGGACTACGGCGGCATGAAAACCCACCGCCCCGCCGCCGGACGGTCGGCCGTCGAGTTTCTCCTGCCCCCGGACACGGAGGAAAAGACGAAGGCCGAAGAGGCCCACAAGACCGAGGCCGCGTTCATCGCCGCGCGCATCCGCGAGATGGTCCACGGCCCGGAACCGCTGACAGTCGGCGATCCGGAGGACCGGCAGCCCGTCCGCTACGGCAACATCGCCCTGCTGTTTCGCCGCTTCACCCAGGTGCACCATTACGAGGAGGCCCTGCGGGCCGCGGACATCCCCTACTGCCTCGGCGCGGGCCGCAGCTTCTACACGCGCCAGGAGGTGCTGGACGTCCTCCACCTGCTCCAGACCGCCTGCGACCCGTGGAACGAGACGGCGCTGCTGTGCTTCCTGCGCGGGCCCTTCGCCGCTCTCAGCGACGACACGCTCGCGCGGATGGCCATGGCCGACCCGCGCAAGGGCGGGCTGGCGCGCGTCTTCCACGGCGGGCAGACCCCCACAGGGTTCCCCGGGGCGGACCGCCTCGCCCGCGCCCGGGAACTCCTGCGGCGGGTGCGGGAACTGCGCGGCGACCCGCCCGGCCCCGCGCTGCGCCGGGCGCTGGAACTGAGCGGCGCGGAGGCCGTGTGCCTCGGCCAGTACCAGGGAATGCAGAAGGCCTCCAACCTGCGCAAACTCGTCGCCGTGGCCGACGAGTTTTCGCCGCGCCTGCCCGCCACGCTGGCGGACTTCGTCCGCTATCTCGACGATGTCCGCGACCGGGCGGTCCAGGAGGGCGACGCCAACCTCCAGACCGGGGGCGGCGACGCCGTGCTGGTGATGACGATCCACGCCTCCAAGGGGCTGGAGTTCCCGGTGGTGTTTCTCCCGGACCTGTGCCCCCAGAAAAGGGGGAAGAACGCGTCCGGTCCCCTGCACCTGCACCGGGACCTCGGCGCGGTGATGGGTGCCGGGGATCTGGAGGAAAAGGACGACGACACCGCCAAGCCCGTGCTGGTCCGGGCGATCCAGCTGGCCACCGGCCGCGGGGAGGACGAGGAGTCCGCGCGGCTGCTGTACGTCGCCATGACCCGCGCGCGGGACCACCTCGTGCTGTGCGGCCGCGGCGATGCGGGCGGGGACACCTGGTTCGGCCGCTTCAACGAGGCCTATTCGCTTGCCGACAGGAAGCACGGAAGTGAAATCGTGAAGGACGGCTGGAAAGCGGTGGTCCACCGCGAGATGCCCGCCCCCTGCGGTCCCGCACCACAGCCGGACCGGGGGGAAACGCCCGACCTGGACGCCCTGCGCCGCCGCATCGCGCCCTTTGCCGTCCCCGAACGCGCGGGCGCCACGGTCTCCGTGTCCGCCGTGCTCAACTGGATTCTGGGCGGCGAGGGCGGCGCGGAGAAAGACGCCGGGGACCACACGCGGGACACCGCCGGAGCCGAAACGCCCCCCGCCCCGCCGGACCAGGAATTCGCCATGGACCGGGGCACGGCGGTCCACCGGTTCTTCGAGCTGTGGGACTTCGCCGGGGACAACGCGGACCTGCCGGACCGTGTGCTGGACGAGAGCGACTTCGACCCGCAACAGCGGGAGGCGCTGCGCGCCCAACTGGCGCGCATGGCCGAACGCTTCCGGGAGGACCCGCTCCACGCGCGCCTCGCCGCCGACGCGGCGTTCCGCCGCGAACTGCCCTTCCTGCTTCCCTTCGAGGGGCACCTGATCCGGGGAACCATTGATGCCCTGCTCGGCGACAGCACAGTACTCGACTACAAGACCGGCGCGCCGAACGCGGAAAAGCTCGAGCGCTACGGCCTCCAACTGGCCCTCTACGCCGAGGCCGTGCGCCAGGTGACCGGCGCCGCGCCGGAAGAGGGCCTCCTCTACTTCGTGGACCGCGCCCTCATCGAACGCGTGCCCCTCGGCCCCGGGCCCATCGCCGCCGCCATGGAGCGCGTCCGTCAAGTCCTCCAAGAGCGCGGGCGGCGGAATTGATGGAGACGAGAAACAACACGAGTTCAAGTTCCGGTCAGTTCCTTTTGCGTATTATATACGTATGTTTTTTCGTAGTATGTATCATGGACGTGTGACTTTTTTTATAAGACCTATAGAGAGGTGAAATGGCAAGACAGAGACATCGAAAAAAAACGTTGCAGATGCGCGCACTTAGAGGTACAATCAGGTTAGCCAACGCAGGAGGATATGAAATGACCCGTTCCAGGAAAGATGATAGGATCGCTAGTCCGAAACAGACTCCCAGCGAGTCGAAGATAGAAGCCTTGCTTCGAGACGCCATGCGGTACCCTGGAGTGGCAGATATCTTTGAAATCTGCAAGACCGCGCAGGAAGCGCAAGAATCTTACGCTGTCATCGCTGGTTCGAATGAGGAGGCATCACCAACGGTAACTTGGTCTGACACAACACGGGGCCGCCTGTGCTCATATTAGGATAGGGAGAGAAACAATATGCCAACGTGGGGAGGTATCCTGAAGGAGCTCCATAAAGCCCAAGAGGAGCCAGGTGAAGGGTCTGCATGGGATCGGGTGCGAAGGAAATACCTGATCCAGATGGCTGAAAAGACAAAGCGCCCCGTCATATTGTACGCAACTCGGTTTCTTCAAGGGAGTTTGCCAATCGACCCGAATCTTCTTTCAATCACAGATGAAGACATACAAGGTTTAATGGAGGTTGTCCACGAGTTGGAAGGCCCAAGCCTCGACCTTATTCTTCATAGCCCTGGCGGCTCCTTGGAAGCGGCTGCGGCATTTGTCAGTTATCTTCGGTCAAAGTATGACGACATTCGAGTTGTAGTACCAATGATGGCAATGTCAGCTGCATGCATGATTGCATGTTGTTCAAACAAAATACTGATGGGAAAGCACTCTTTCTTGGGGCCTATCGATCCACAATTGGTTCTCTCCACATCACTTGGCGTGCGAATGGTACCCGCTCAGGCAATTTTGGATCAGTTTGACTTGGCGTTACTTCAGTGCAAACAGGATAAGAATGCTCTCGCAGCCTGGGCTCCTATGCTATCACAATACGGGCCAGATTTATTAGTGCAATGTCAAAATGCATCCCAACGATCCGAGCACCTCGTATGTAAGTGGTTACAGGAAAACATGTTCCAAGAAGAAGCCGATGCAAAAAAGAAATCTAAGCACATTGCTGAATGGCTTTCAGATCACAAGCAACACAAGAGCCACTCACGACATATAACGCGCGATGAATTAATAACAGAGGGCCTTTTTATCGAAAGGCTCGAAGATGATCAGGAGCTTCAAGATATCGTCTTATCTGTGTATCACGCTGTAACACATACATTCTCCATGACTAATACAATAAAGATCATCGAAAACAACAAAGGGAGGGCATTTGTAAAATCTGCTATTCCTCCGCCACCAAAAACATCCTCACCGTCAATAAATCCCCAAAGAAACATTCCTGTCTGACCTATCACAGTGTTCTGTTTTCGATTTCCAGAATTTCCTTGAGTAATCGTGACGCATGTGGTATTCGTGTCACTGTATATCCTCGCCGGTGAGGTAGTACCAGGTGGTGTCGAAGCGGAAAAGCACGACGCCGCCGAGGGCGCTGATCTTGTCCACGGCGGGGTGTTCGGCAAGCAGTTTCTTGAAGGCATCATCGCCCCGGGAAAGGTTGGTGACCTTCTCGCCCGCGTAGCCCCGTTCCATCCATCCGTCCGGGGTCTGGAGGAATACCTTGCCTTCGACCACGCGGCCCAGCGCCACGCCGGGGCCAAAGGATCCGCCCGTGTCCGTGGGCTGGGGCTTGGGAGTGGCGGGGGACTGCGCCGGGGCGGGCGGACGGTCCTGTCCCGTGGCGGGGGCCGCCGGGGCGGCCGCAGGCGCGGGGGCGGGGGCGGTGGGCGTGGTCTGGCCCCGGCCCGCCTCCCCTTTCTCCGGCACGGCGGACTTGGACATCAAACTCCGGTTTCGGGAGACTGTCGGCGGGGCGCTTTGCTCCGCCGTCACGGCCTCGGCCAGGGGGGCGGCCTCCTGCGGGGCGGCGGGCGCCCCTCCCCCGCTTCCGGGGGCGGGCGGGGCGGATTGGGGCAGGGCTTCGGCCTGCGCCGGGTCCGCATCCGCAACGGTTTCCGCCGGGGCGGCGATGTCCTGGGCCGCCGCCGCGGGCACCGCCTTCGCCGCATCCTTCGGCGCCTCCTCCATCAGCATCACCGGAAAGACTTCGTTCTTTCCCCCCTCCGCCGCAGGCGTTTGGGCGGGCGCCTCCCCGGCCTGCCGCGCCATGAGCATCTCCGCGTCGCGCGGGGACCGGGCGGACTGCGTCTGGTAGAAGCACAGCGCGGCCATGCCCGCGCAGAGCATCACGGCGGCGGCGAGATACTGGGCGGGACTGCGCCGCTTTGGCACCTCGTCTGCCCCGCGAAACCGCACGGTCACCCGGGTGGGGGCGGCCTCGTCAATCTCGTGGAGCGTGTCGCGGACCAGCTCCCCGGGCGCTTCGGGGGCTGCCTGCCGAACCAGTTCGTCCACGCGGCGCATCTGGTCCAGGGCTTCGCGGAGTTCCGGCTGCTCCTCCAGCAGGCGCTCCACCGCGGCGCGGGCTTCGGGGTCCAGCTCGCCGTCCAGGTAGGCGGACAGTTGCTCGTGCAGTTCCGGGGAAATCATGTCCGGCCTCCTTCCAGCACGCCGCGCCGCTCCAGACAGAGGGCCAGCCGCCGCCGCGCCTCGCTGATGCGCGATTTCACGGTGCCCACGGGGCACTCCAGAACGGCGGCGATGGCCGCATAGTCCATGTCGCGCTCCACCCGCAGGGCGAAGGCCTCCCGGTACTCCGGCGTCAGGCCGCCGAGGCACCGCCCCAGCGCCTCGCGCAGTTCCCCCGCCTCGGCGTTCTTTGCGGGGGAGTCGGCGGGCCCGGAGACGGCTTCACGCATCGGGGCGTCCCCGTCAAAGGGGTTTCCCGCCGCCACCTCGCGGTCGCGGCCCTTGCGGGTGCGGTCCCGGTGTAGGTTCCGCGAGAGATTGACGACGATCCGGTGCATCCAGGTGCCGAAGGCCGCGTCGCCCCGGAATCCGCCCAGGCTGTTCCAGGCGCGCAGGAAGGCCTCCTGCGCGAGGTCGCGGGCGTCCTCGCGGTTTCCCGTGAGCCGCCACGCCAGGGCGTGCACATGATTTTGGTGTCTGCGCATCAACTCGGCAAAAGCCTCCATGTCCCGGTCCGCGGCGCGCGGAACCAGGTCTTTGTCGTCAAGGGCGGCGGGGGGTTCCACCCCGTCCGGGGGCGCGGCCATGGTGCGTTCCTTTCCCTGTGAGACCCCGTTTTTCCGGGGAGGTTCGGATAGTGTACCGCAGGCCGGGGGGGCGGGGGAATGCGGGGGACGATATGGACACTATGGACGGGATGGACAGAGAGGCGGGCCTGCCCGCGCGGACCGCTCTCTCCCCAGGCGATTTCCGCCCCGTTTTCAACCGGAAACCGGGCTTCCGCGCCCCGCGCCGTTTGCGCCTTTGAGGGGCACGATGGTATGATTTCGCCGCGTGTTTCCGAACCGAGGCGGCCAGCACCCCCCAACGCTGGAGGCGGGATTGTCCCAGCTCAAAACCGAAGGCATAGTGCTGCGCAAGGTGGACTTTGGCGACACCAGCGCGATCGTCAGTTTTCTCACGCCGGACCGGGGGCGGATCGCGTGCCTGGCCAAGGGCATGCGCGGCAGAAAGAGCCCCTTCGCGCCGGTGCTGGACACCTTCAACCGCGTGGATCTGGTGTGCTACTGGAAGGACGGCCGGTCCGTCCAGACGCTCGGCGAGGTGTCCCCGCTGGACGTCTGGGGCGGTTTGAAGCGCGACGTGGACCGTTTCGCCCACGCCGCGTTTCTGCTGGAGATTTGTCTGCATGCCGCGGGGGAGGACGCCCCCTCGGAGATCCTGTACGGGGCGCTCGTGGACGGCCTGAGCGCGCTGGAGTCCGCCCCGGACAACGTGCGCGGCCTCACGGCGCTGGCGGCGTACCGCCTGCTGGCGGCGCTGGGGCTGGCCCCGGAGCTGGCCGCGTGCGCGGACACGGGCCGCGGCCCGGAGGCGGCGCGGTGGTTCTCGTGGGAGCACGGCCTGTCGGAGTCCCTGGGAAACCGGCGGGTGGGTCCGGAGGAGGTGGCGGCCCTGGGCCGGATGGCCTCGGAGGGCGCGCCGCCCGCCGCCGGCCCGCCGGCGGAGGCGGTGTTTGAGCTGATGGCCAGATTCACAGCCGGGCAGCTGGAAACGGATTTCCGGAGCCTGCGCGTGCTGCGCCAGGTTTCGGGCGGCGTCCGGCCGGCGGACGCCCGAGGAAAGGAATGAATGAGCGTACCCCGGGAAAACATCCGCAACTTCTGCATCATCGCGCACATTGACCACGGGAAGTCCACCCTGGCCGACCGGCTGCTCCAGCAGACGAACACGATAGACACGCGCAACCTGAAGGAGCAGACGCTCGACAACATGGACATCGAGCGCGAGCGCGGCATCACCATCAAGTCGGTGGCCGTGCGCATGAATTACACCGCCGCGGACGGCCGGGAGTACGAGCTGAACCTCATTGACACGCCGGGGCATGTGGACTTCTCCTACGAGGTCTCCCGCGCCATGGCGGCCTGCGAGGGCGCGCTGCTGGTGGTGGACGCCGCCCAGGGCGTGGAGGCGCAGACCCTCGCCCACGCCTACAAGGCCGTGGCGGAGAACCTGGAGATCATCCCGGTCATCAACAAGGTGGACCTGCCCGCGGCGGACGTGGACGGGACGCGCCAGCAGATCGAGGAGGTCATCGGGCTTCCCGCGGACGACGCGGTGCTCGCCAGCGCGAAGTCGGGCCTCGGCACCGGGGAGGTGCTGGAGGCGGTGATCGCGCGGATCCCCGCGCCCAGGGGCGAACGGGATGTCCCGCTGCGCGCGCTCATCTTCGACGCGGTCTACAACATCTACCGCGGCGTGATCGTCTTCGTGCGGGTCAAGGACGGCGTCCTGCGCCGCGGCCAGCGGGTCATGATGATGACCACCGGCATGCGCTACGAGGCGGTGGAGATCGGCACCCTCAAGCCCGAAATGGTCCCCTGCGACGAGCTGGCGGCGGGCGAGGTCGGCTATGTGATCTGCAACATCAAGACCCTCGAGGACACCCGCATCGGCGACACGCTCACGGCGCTCGACCAGCCCGCGGCGGAGGCCCTGCCGGGCTACGAGGAGGTGAAGCCCGTCGTCTTCTCGGGCATGTACCCGGCCAACGCGACGGACTACGAGGAGCTGCGCGACGCGCTGGACAAGCTGCACCTGAACGACTGCTCGTTCCAGTACCACGCGGACAGCAGCGACGCCCTCGGGCTGGGGTTCCGGCTGGGCTTCCTCGGCCTGCTCCACATGGAGATCATCCAGGAGCGGCTGGAGCGCGAGTTCGGCATGAACCTCGTGGTCACCATGCCGAACGTGGCCTACACCATCACCACGACGGACGGCGCCGTGACGGTCATCGAGAAGGCGTCGCAGATGCCGCCGGCCGGCGAGATCCAGACGATCGAGGAGCCGTACATCGAGGCGGACATCCTCTGCCCCACGCAGTACCTGAGCACGGTCATCGAGCTGTGCAAGAAGAAGCGCGGCATCCACGTGCGGGTGGACTACATTGACGGGAAGCGCTGCATGGCGGTCTACCAGATGCCGCTGGCGGAGATCGTCATTGACTTCTACGACAAGCTGAAATCCTGCACCCGCGGCTACGGGTCCCTGGAGTACCGCATCATCGGCAACCGCCCCGGCGACCTCGTGAAGCTCGACATCATGCTCAACGGCGATGTCATAGACGCGCTGTCCACCATCGTCCACCGGGAAAACTCGGTGTACCTGGGCCGGGCGCTGGCGTCGAAACTGCGCAAGCTCATCCCCCGCCAGCAGTACGAGATCGCGATCCAGGCGGCCATCTCCCGGAAGATCATCGTGCGCGAGACCGTGAAGGCCGTGCGCAAGAACGTCACGGCGAAATGCTACGGCGGCGACATCACCCGCAAGCGCAAGCTCCTCGAAAAGCAGAAGGAGGGCAAGAAGCGCATGAAGCAGGTGGGCACCGTCGAGGTGCCCCAGGAGGCCTTCATGGCGCTCCTCAAGGTCAACGAGGAGGACACCTGATCAGCGGCGACGCCCCAGACGCCCCCGCGGCGGACACGCCCCGCACCGCGCCCCCGCGCTGGGTGCTGTGGGTTCAGGTGTTCACCGGCCCGTGGAACCGGCGCAACCTCCTGGCGTGGATCGGTGTCATCGCCGCCGTCTTCGTGACCAAGGGCTGCCTCTTCGACCAGTACGTCATTCCCAGCGGCTCCATGGAGCCCACCCTGCACGGGGCCGAGCGCGGCGGCGACCGCGTCATCGCCAACAAACTCCTGTTCGGCCCGCGCATCCCCTTCACCACGGTGCGGCTGTGGAACTGGGCCGCACCCAAACGGTGGGACATCGTGGTCTTCCGGTCCGTGGATCCCGACTCCCCGTTCCCGGTGCTCGTGAAGCGGATCGTGGGCCTGCCAGGCGAAAAAATCCTGCTGAAAAATGGAAAGGTGTTTGTGAACGGCGTGGAGACGCCGCTGCCGGAGGACATGGCGGACACGGTCAAGTACACCACCGAGTGGGTGCTGGAGAAGGAGGTTCTCCTCCGCCAGTTCCTGATGCTGGCCAAAAAAAACGAGCCCCTCGACATCCTCAACCCCCGCCACGAACCCGTGCAGCAGCTCTACCGCGACATGCGCCGCTTCCATCCCGCCGTGCGGGACCGCGACGTCGCGGCCCTGACGCCGGATGAAATGCGGGAAATCTGCAAAGGCCTCAGCCGCGAGTCCCTTAACACGGTCCGCCACCTGACGCTGCTCTCCATGCCCCGCATGGTCTACGGCGTCATGGACACGCCGGACCTCAGCGTCGTCCCCGAGGGCCACTACCTCTGCCTCGGCGACAACAGCGGCGCCAGCCGCGACGGCCGCGTCTACGGATGGGTGCCCCGCGGCAATCTGCTGGGGCGTGTCTGCGCCGTCTGGTGGCCCTGGGAGCGCCGCCGCGACTTCACCGGATTCACCGGCACCTGGTGGGGCATGGCCCTGCTCTACGGCGGGCCCGCGGGCCTGCTGCTGTGGGAAGTCCTCCCCCGGGTCCGCCGCAGGCGCGGGGGCGGCCGGAAGTAGGCGGACCGCGGACGCGCCTCCCCGTTCTCCGGCAAACCGGGGCGTTCGCGGGCGGCGGGTATCTTGCCATTTCACCAGCCCGTGCCTATAATGGGACATCTTGTCAACATGGGGCGCCGCATGACATGAGTCCTTCCTCGCCAGAGGTCATCATGGCCGAAAGTCCGGACAGTTATGTTGTCCTGTACGCGATCCTGTGGCTGACGGCCTTTTTCCTGGCGGTGACGGTGTATATCCTCTCCAACCGCGCGCTCCAGCGGCAGCATCCCGGGGAACCAATCGGATGGAGTGCCCGGTGGATTTCCCTGCTGGCCGCGCTGGCGCTGGCCACCCCCCTGGTCTGGTACGCCCACGCGTTCTGCTCGGAGCAGTTCTGCGTGATGAAAATGGCGGGGGAGGACATTGTCCTGGAGTTCGAGATCCCCCCCCGGGAAGTCCGGGCGGGATACGCGGTGTGCAAGGTTACCCTGGAGCGCGGAATGCTGTTCGGCAGACGCTGGTGCCGCATTGTGGTGCACACCCCCCCAAATGATTATTTCTACGGGCATCTCATCGTCTGCGAGGAGGGGGAGCGGGCGCTGGATCGGTACCGGGAGATCACGGGGCAGAAATGGAGCGACCTGCGTTAAACGCGGACGGAACGGCGCCGGAGGGGAGGGGGCTTTCCCGCCGGGAAGTGCTGGGCGGCGGCGCGGCCGCGGCCGCCGCGCTGGCGGCAGGCAAAACGGAGGGAGCGGGCGTGCCCGGGAAACATGTCCATGGCGGTCCGGGAGAGCGCCGCGCCGCGTTGTGGCGGCTGCTGGGCGACCTCCCGGAACGGCGCGCCCCGTCGGCGGAGCGCCGCAGCCCGGAGAGGCGCGAAGGCTTCACGCTGGAGCGCCTGACCCTGGACCTGAACGGCCTCCAGAAAGTCCCCGCCCTGCTGCTGGTTCCGGACAACGCGCGGGAGAAGGCCCCCGGCCTGCTGTACATCCACTGGCACGGCGGGGATTATCCCGTGGGCAAGGAGGAACTGCTGGCGGGCACCCGGGCCATGCAGGGGGCCTACGCGCCGGAGCTGGCGAAACGGGGCATTGTCACCCTCGCCATAGACAGCTGGTGCTTCGGCGAACGGATGCCCTATCCGGACGACGGGGGCCGGGGCGAGTCGGACACGTTCAAGGAGATGCTCTGGAAGGGCCGGGTGCTGTTCGGCATGATGCTCTTTGACGAGTGGCAGGCCTTCCGCTGGCTGGCGGAGCACCCCCTGGTGGACCCGGACCGCATCGGCGTTTTCGGCATGTCCATGGGGGCGACCAAGGCGTGGTGGCTGGCCGCGCTGGAGCCCCGCGTCGCCTGCTGCATGGACCTGTGCTGCCTCACGGACTTCGACACGCTCATCGAGGAGAGGGGCCTGGGCGGGCACGGCATCTACTACTATGTGCCAAACCTGCTCAAGGAGTTCTCCACGGGGGACATCAACGCGCTCATCGCACCGCGGCCCCGGCTCAGCCTGAACGGCCGGGAGGACAAGCTGACTCCCCCGCGCGGGGTGGAGCGGGTGCGCGACCGGGTCCTGCCGCTCTACGCCGCCGCCGGAAAGGCGGAAGACTGCCGCATCGAGCTGTTCGACTGCGCCCACGAGGAGCTGCCCGAGATGCGGCGCCTGATCCTGGACTGGATGGACCGGCATCTGGCGCGCCCAACGCCCGCCTGACCGGCGCCCCGTCACGGCGCGGCGGGCCGGTCCTCCGAGGGGTACAGTCCGACCTTTCCCGGGTCAAAGGGGGTGATGCCCAGCGCCAACGCCGGGGAGTCCTGCCGGAGCCGGTAGTCGCCCGCGGCGGCATCCACGAAGCCCGGGTCGCCCTCCAGCAGGTTGTTCTCAAACACGATGCCCGGCAGCGCCTTTTCCTCGATGCGGTCCCACTTTCCGCCCGAACAGACGTTGCGGGCGATGCGGATGCCGTGGGGGGCCTTGGGGTCCTCCTCGAGGATGCGGGGCAGCTCGGGATACCGCTCGCTGTAAGGCGGCTTGGTGTAGGCGATGCCGGAGAGGGTCCCCTTCTCCTTCGCCTCGGCGATCCACTCGTCGGCGTGGTAGTGCGCCCAGCCCAGCGCCCGCGCGTCCACATGCACCGCCGGGACGCAGTCCACAAAGACGTTGTTCTCGATGGCGCAGTCGCGCCCGCCGCCGATGAAGGCCGCCGCCGTCACGCGGACAAACAGGTTCCCCACAATGTCCGCCGACGCGAACATGTCGTCGAGATACACCCCCACGCACCCCTTGTTCTCGAATCCCTGAATGTCGTGGAGATAGTTTCCCCGGATGACGTTGCCGCGCATGGTCCAGTTGCGCCCGGCGTAGATGGCCCCGGCGTCGTTGGACTCCAGGCAGACGCGGTGTATCTCGTTGCCCTCGATGAGGTGGTCGTTGCCCCCGAAGCCGACGGCCATGTGCGGCGCGTCGTGGATCAGGTTGCGCAGCGCGCGGTTGCCCACCCCGTCGAGAGAGATGGCGGTCTGGTACATGCGGCTCCAGCGGCCGTAGTCCCAAATGTGGTTGTTCTCCGCCGCGTGCCCGGCGGGGGTCAGGGTGGTGCGGTCGCCGCCGGAGAGGCGGATGCCGTTGCGGCCCATGCCGTGGATGTCGCAGCCGGCCACGGTGTGCCCCGCGCCCCCCTCCGCCGACACCGCGCCGCCGCTGCCGTTGCGGAAGGTGCATCCGGAGACGCGCACGCCCGCGCCGCCGGACACGGAGACCACGGTGCCCCGGAAGCCCTCGAACACAAGTCCGCGCAGGGTGACATGGGACGCGTCCGCGAACACCGCCGCCGTGTCCGCCTTGGACACCATGACATCCCCCTCCCCCGGTGTATCGGGGGGCCAGAAGAAGAGCAGGCCCTTCTCGCGGTCCACAAACCATTCGCCGGGGCGGTCCAGCTCGCAGAGGAGATTGAAGGCGTAGTACCACTGCCCCACGCGGTAGCCGTAGGTGTGGTAGGGCGGCGTCAGCTCTATCGTTTTCGATTCCGGAAGGATGGCGGCAATCTTCTGCCGCTGGTCGGACCAGTCCCAGAACCAGTACCCGTGGAGCCAGGCGTCCCTCTCCTTCGTCCAGCGGGCCGGACGGTCCTCCTCATAGTGGAACTTGCCCGTGGTGCTGCCGGGGATGCCGTGGATCTGGTGCCCGTCCTTCTCGACCAGTCCGGCGATTTTGACAAACCCCTCGTCCGGCCAGCGGGAGAGCGTCATGGGCCGCCCCCGGAAATAGACTTGCAGCGTGCCATCGTCGGCCGCCCCATATTCCGTGATTCCGGCGGCGCGCAGGTCGGCCTGGAGCACATGGGGCGCGGCGTCTGGGACAAGGCGCGCCAGCGCGTCGGGATCGGACACGGGGACGAATCCGCCCACCGTGCGGCCGCCGGAAAGGATGACCGTCTCCCCCGGCACCGCCCGGTAGACCACCGGGGCGTCGGCGCGGCCGGCATCGGCCGCCTCGAAGCGCACAGCGGCGTTGACGGGATAGACGCCCCCGCGCACAAGCACCTCCACCCCGCCCTGCGGGAGCCCCGTTGTCTCGATGAGCCGGCGCACGGCGGCCCGGGTGCCGTCCAGCGTCGCCAGCGGCCCGTCCTGCGGGGCGGCGTCGGCGGCGGGGTTCACCCCCGAGGCGCTGTCATCGCCGTTCGGGGCGACGTAAAAGCGCGCGCCCGGCGTCTGCGCGAAAGAGACGGCGGAAACAAGCACAACAGCAAGCGCGAGAAGGGTCGGTTTCATGATTTCTCCCGCGGCGGAGACCGGGGTCTTCCGCCGGTTACGGTGTGTCCGAAGCGATAAACCCGTGGGCCTGGCCCATGTAGTACGCCAGCAGGTAGGGGAAGCCCTCGCGCAGGCGGGTGCCCTTTCCGTCGTAGGTCAGCGCCCAGGGGTTGAGGTCCCAGTACACCTCATGCCGCTCGTCAACGGGGAAGACCTGCCCGTCGCGGCGGCCGCCGGAACCGGTCGGCGCGCCGTCATCGCCGCGCAGGGGCAGCAGGTCAATCCGGTGGGCGTTGGACATGGGCCAGTCCACCAGGTCCAGCGGGTAGCGGCGGAGGGTGTCCACGGCGTCCTCAAACCCGTGCGCGGGCAGCGACAGATCGGTGGTTCCCCAGTGGTCGGTGCGTGTCTTGCCGAGACAGCACGCCGCGTAGATGAAGTTCGCGAAGGCGTTGCGCTCCAGTTTCTCGTGCTGCCAGTGCCGGTGGATGGCGTGGTGGTACATGTTAAGCAGTTTCGGGTCCGTCTCGTAGCGGATCAGGTGGTAGTAGTTCATGAACGCCATGTTGTCGTCCGGCTGGTGGCCCGCGTCGAAGGGGCCGGGCAGGGCCTTGGGCTGGGTCATGCCGTTCATGGCGTAGCCTTGATCCAGTGCCAGTTCCAGATAGACCCGCCGGTATTTCTCATCGCCCGTCATGTGGTGCGTCACGGAGAGGTAGGTGAGGATGCTGAGGGAGTTCAGCCCGCGCTCGTCGCACCACGCGGGGTTGCGGTTCAGGTCGTCCGGCGAGAAGCGCCCCCAGCGCGTGGGGGTGCCGTCATGGTCCACCAGGTTGTACCCGTGCTCCAGGATGTGGTCCGTGATCCGCCGGACCGCCGCGCGCACGGGTTCGCGCTCCTCCTCAGTCTTGCACACGCGGTCGTAGTACACCGCGAACCCGAAGTAGTGCCCGTCGAGCTCGTCGGAACTGGAATCGTTCTTCCAGTACCACTCCCCCGTGGCGTCCACGGGCCAGCGCGGCTGGATGATCTTCCACAGTCTGTCCGCCGCATTGCGCCGCCGGTCATAGGCCAGGTCGAAGTCCGGATTGGGGTCCGGCTCGAAGGTCGGCTTGACGGCGCGGGCGATGAATCCCTTCGGCGCGGGGTGGGTGCCCCCCTCCGTCACCTCGCCGAGAAAAGCCAGGGCGCGGAAGGCGTTCCGGGCGTCGTCCCGCAGCTTCTCGCGGCCCGTGGCCGCATGGCCGAAGCTGACCGCGGCGAGATACAGCCCCGTGAAGTGCCCGTCGTTGTCCGTGAACACCGGAACCGCCGTGCGCTTGTCGCCGGGAATGGAGAGCTCCGCCGGGTTCACATACCCGAAGCGGGTGCGGCGGTGGTACTTTTCAATTTCCTCCTCGAAGAAGGCGGCCTTTTCGGACAGGGTCATCGGGATGGTCCGTATGCGGGAGATGCCGGCCGCCGTGGCGATCCACGCGCTCCCCTCCGCGTCCACCGCGATGTCGCGGACGGTGTTGTCCAGCAGCCAGCGCCGCCCCTGGCGGAAGGAGAATTGTCCGTCGCGGAAGTGGACCGCCCCGTTGGTGGTGCCGAACCACACGCCCTTCGGGCCTGCGGCCAGGCAGGTGAAGTCGTTGAACGGGAGGCCGTATTCGCCCGTGAACAGGCGCCATGCGCCGTCCGGAGTGCGGCACCCGACGCCCTGCGGCGCG
This sequence comes from Candidatus Hydrogenedentota bacterium, assembly GCA_012730045.1. Taxonomy (NCBI): domain Bacteria; kingdom Pseudomonadati; phylum Candidatus Hydrogenedentota; species Candidatus Hydrogenedentota bacterium. The sequence goes on from JAAYBR010000059.1 coordinate 47,779, forward strand.
GCGAACCACAGCGCCCCGGAGGGGTCAAAGGCCACGGCGCGGACATCCACGGGCGCCCAACGCACCGCGCCTTCCCTGGGCAGTGCCAGCTCCCACGCAAGCCCGTCGCCCGTGTAGAGGCCCGTGTCGGCGGCCGCCGCCCATTCGGCGTCCCGCCGCGCCGCGCCCCTGACAACGGCGCTCTCGCCGGCGGCCTGGAGAAGAGAAGCGCGCTGTCTAGAGTCCAGCGGCGCCGTGTCCGGGGGCGCGGCATCCGGCGCGGGCACCCAGCGGTCCCCTTCCCGCCGGATTGCGCCCTCCGCCGTAAGCGCGGTGACCCGGCCCGCCTCATTTACCCACACGCGCGACACGTCGTTGGACGGCAGCCCCTGCGCCGTGGTGTGGGGCTCGTGGACTTGCTGCTCAAACCGTCCAACAGCCACGGGAAGACTGTCCGCCGCCAACGCCGCATGAACGCAAACAAGCGCGAGAAGGGTCAGGAAAAGGTGCCTCGGCATTCATATCTCCGAAGAGGTCGGTTTCAGTGTCACTCCGTCACTTCGTACCGCCAGACGGCGGCCGACGGCGCGGCGTCCAGCGCGATCTCCAGCCCGGGGGACAGGAGCGCGGAACCCGTCAGAACCGTTGCGGCCTCCGGATGGGCCGTGTTCCAGCACCGGTATTTCTTTTCGGCGGCGAGGGCGGACAGCGGCAGCGTTCGCGCGGCGTCCTCCGCCTTCTCGCGGCGGAAAACCTGGACGGTGCCCCCGCCGGTTTCGGGGTTGTGGAACTGCCATCCGATCCACGCGGCGGGGTCGAGGCTGTACGCCGTCAGGGGATAGTAGTCGCCGAAGTAGTCCTTTCCATAGGCGCGCCACTGGTCCACCAGCCCCCTGATCCGGGGAAAGTCAATCGCGTCGTCGCGCTGGTCCCAGCAGGCGATGTAGTGCGGACACAGGGTGCTCAGGATTTCGTAGTCGCCTGTCTTGGAGGAGCCCGTGCCGAAGAAGGGGAACCAGTCGGCCAGCGCCCAGGTGTGGCACTGGTTGCCGGTGGGCTCCATGATGTAGTCGCTCCGCAGGAGCGGCACGGCCCGGCGCAGGGTCTCCAGGTCGTTGCGCCGCCCGCCGCTGGCGCAGGAGTCAATCAGCATGTTGGGATGGCGGCGGCGCAGCTCGTCCCAGTAGGCGAAATAGCCCTCCACATGGCGGATTTCCGTGATGCCCCGGCGGTCCGGCGCGTCGTTCTTCCGCCAGTGGTCCAGCGGGTCCATATTAAAATCCTGGCGGTACAGGTCAATCCCCTGCTCCGTGATGAGTTTGTCCACGTGGTTGATCAGCCATTCGCGGACCTCCGGCTCGCCCAGCTTGAGCAGCCCGCCGTCCCTGCCACCGTGGACCCATTCGGGGTGGTTTTCCGTGAGCCAGGTGTCCTTGTGCACGCGCTCCGGCTCGAACCACACGATGCTCCGCACCCCCTTCCTGCGGGCGTGGTCCGTGATGGGCCGCAGGCCTCCGGGAAAGCGCGTCTCGTCCACCTCCCAGGTCCCCGTCTTCGGCCACTGCCCGTCGCAGGGATACCAGCCCGCGTCCATCCACCAGTAGTCCAGCCGGAGGCCGCGCTCCAGGTACTTGTCCACGAACAGTATCTGGCTGGCCGTGTCGGCGTGGATCATCTCGCCGTACTGGTGGGAGCTGCACGCCGCGAGCTGAGGCAGCGGCGGCAGGGCGCCGCCGGGACGCGGCAGGTTGTGCGCGATCATCCATTGCCGCCAGACGTTCTGCGCGCGGCGGCGGTCGCCGGTGTAGAACTGCATGACCGTCATGGGCCCGCGCACTTCCTCCCCCGGGTGCAGGCGGAAATGGACCTCCTGCTGGCCCGCCTCCAGCCGGACCGCGCCGTCCGCCGCGCGGCTAAACCGCGCCTCCCACTGGCCCGCCCAGCTCACAACAAAGATCACGCCCCGGCCCTTCCCCTCCAGATTGAAGTACGGAAAGGCGGTCTGTGTGGGACGTCCGCCCGTGTTGGCGACCGGGATCTCCGCCCCCGGCGCGAGCGCCGTCTGGAACGGCTCAAAACTGTCCGCCGTGCAGGTGTCCCCCTTGTTCTGGTGGAGCGTCAGCGGGTCGCCGCCGAAGAGGCCGAGCACGGTGTCGCAGGACCGGAGCTTTTCAAAGATGCCCGTGTCCTTCGCGCCCGTGTTCCGCAGGAACACGGTCCACTCAATGACGGGATAGTCATGATAGGCTTTCCCTTCCAGGCGGATTTCGAGGGTGCCCTCCGGGTTGGACAGCTTCCGCACGAAGGTTGTCACGGTTTCGCCGGACTCCTCCGTCTGCGCCTGTACCCAGTTGGCGCACAGCGCCGCCGAGGGGGTGCCGTCCAGTGTGAAGGACACCGGCGGCACGGCGGATATCCCAAAGGCGGCGTCCTGCCACGCCTTCAGCAGGCTGCGGGCCTCAGGGTCCGTCTCCCCGGCAAACGCGGCGAAGGACACCGCAAAGGCAAGACAGGCAACAGTCAGAATACGGCGGACGTTCGGCATGGCTTGGAGCCCTCCCAGGAGTTGACACCGGAACACCGGGAAAGTATCGCGCCCGGAGGGGGCGTTTTCAAGTCGCGCGGGGACCGGCCGGTTCCCCCTGCGCCCTGCGGTAGGCATGGCACAGAAAGGCGCAGGAGGCGCAGAAGTTCTCGAAGCCGGGGGCGGGGCCGCCGTTCAGCACAAACCCGCGCAGCGCCCGCATCTTCTCCCCGTTCCAGACCTCCTCGAAGGGGTCCCGCAGGAGGTTGCCCACGGCGCAGCCCGGGCGGTGCACCTGGCAGCAGACGTGCATGTCGCCGTTGGCGTTGACGACCACCGTGTCCCACATCTGCCGGCACTCCGTGGGCACCGGGGCGTGTCCGCCGGCGTCCACCGCGCTCACCAGTCCGGTGCCGCCCCTCTCCCGGGCGCTGTCAGAAAGCCACTCGTCGCGGAAGGCCTCCGGCATGCCGAAGACCTCCTGCAGCTCAAACTCCGCCCCGGCGGACTCCGCGAGCCGCCTTGCCGTCTCGACCTCGTGCTGGTTGACCCGGTTGAGGATCATCTTGTAGCGCACCTGCGGGGTGGTCATGCCGAGCCGGCCGCGTGCCCGCACCAGCCCCGAAAGATTGCGCAGGACCCGGTCGAAGTCGCCCCCGACCCGGTAGGCGCCGTAGGTCTCCTGCGAGGCCCCGTCCACCGAGGCGACAAACCTGTGCAGGCCCGACCGGACCAGCGCCTCGAGCCACGCGTCGTCATAGTCGCGCGCGCTGAAGTTAGCGTGGACCACCGTCTGGATGCCCAGGTCCGCGAAGAACCGGATGTACCCGTTCAGGTGGGGATTGAGCAGCGGCTCGCCCCAGTTGAAGAGATTCGCCTCGCAGAGCGTGTCGAGGGGGAGGTTCTTCGCCAGCCTTGCGAAGGTCTCCGGGGCGAGGAACTCCCGGACCAGCGCCCCCTCGCCGTTGCCCGTGGGGCAGAACCGGCAGCGCAGGTTGCACACCGGCCCCGGGTCGAGAACCAGGTAGACGGGCCGCGTCCGGGCCGCGCACCGGCCCAGGCGCATGTCCTCCTCCGCCAGCGCCAGCATGCGCAGCGCCCGCCGGTGGCGCAGCCAGGCCCGGAGGCGCCGGCGGCGCCCGGGAAGAAAGAGCAGGCGGAAGGCCCTGCCCGGCGTGCGTGAAAGGAACATGGCACCATCTTGCCAGCAGACGGGCCGGGCGTTCAATCAACGAACCGGCGCGGTCATGGAAAGCGGCGGTTTTCCCATGCTACCATGCGGCTTCGCCCCGGCCGTCAAGAGGCCAATCACGGGAGGCGCGGCGCATGACAGCACAGACACGAGCGGGAAGACTGCGCGGCTGGGCTGCGAACGCGGCCGCCGTCCTGCTCGGTTTCCTGATCGTGGCCGCGCTGCTTGTCGCGGCGGAGGGTGCGCTCCGGCTCAAGGCCGGGCTTTCCTCCGGCTCGACGCATTCCCTCTTCTGGCAGGAGGCGGAGGGGGCGGTGAGTGACGGGGGCGCGATGGGCCGGGTGCTTCCGCGAAACAGCACTGTCCGGCTGCATGTTCGCTGGGGGGAAAAGCTGATTTACGATGTGACCGCCGAAACCGACGACGCCGGACGCCGTGTCACGCCGTGTGACCGTCAAGAGGGGGGGGAATCCAACATTGCGGCCTTTTTTGGCTGTTCCATGACCTTCGGACAGGGGGTCCGGGACGAGGAGACACTTCCCGCGCGCTTCTGCGCGCACGCGCCGGAGTGGCGGGCGTTCAACTACGGGGTGAGCGGGTATGGACCGCAGCACATGTGGCTGCAAATCTGTGAGAAGAATGTGTTGGGGGAGTTTTCAGCACGCAGGGGCGTCGTCGTCTATTCCTTCCTGGGCCATCATCTGGAGCGGCTGGCAGGCACACCCCCGGTGCTGGCCACCTGGGCCTACCCCCTTCCGTGGCTGGAGGACCACGACGGGCAGATCGTTCATCGCGGCACCTTTCGCAGCCGGTCGCCGCTGGAGTATTTCTTCTTTCAGCGCGTTCACCCCACCCACCTGGCCCAGTTCATTGAGCGCCGCCTGCCGGCCCGCGCCCCCGTCAAGGGCCGGCAGGACGCCGCCCTGAACCTTTTGGTTCGCCTCATCGTGGAATGCAGCCAGGCCGCAAAGGAGCAGGCACCGGGCCTTGCCTTCCACGTCGTGATCCTGCCAACCTGCGGGGGAACCGTGAGGGAGGGGCTGCTGCAGCGGCTGGAGGCCGCCGGGGTGCGCGCCCTGGACTATGAACGCCTCTTCGAGGAGGCGGGCCTCCCCGAGGAGGAGCTGTTTTTCAATGACTCGCCGCAGGGGACAAAGGGGCACTTCAAGGCGCCCGGCTATGACCTCATCGCGCAGCACCTGGCCGGCGATGTTGTCACGCCGCCCACAGGCGGCTGAGGGGCTTTCCCCCTCTGCGGGCCCTGGGTCTCCGTCTGGGAAAACGCATCCTCCTACCGGTGCCACTCGGGGGCGAACATGCTGACCGCCTCGTCGAAGGTGGCTTTCCGGCGGAAGTCGGCCACGTTGTAGTCGCGGTCCTTCTTCTCGGGGTTTGCCCAGTCGGAGTGGTGGCGGCCGTAGTAGCTGCCGTAGAACTGGTAGTTGGTGTCGGCCCAGCGGCGGAAGATCATCCTCTCACGGTCCGTCAGGAGGACGGCGTGGTTCTCCTGGGCGTTTTTGGGGTGGCCGGGGTCGGACAGCAGGGCGATGAGCTCACTCCTATGTCCACCGAGGCTCTTCGGCGGCAGGTACGCGCCGTTATAGTTGCCCTGGTCGCCCTTGGAGTAGGAGGTGAACTCGGCAATGAGGGGCCCGGCCAGCTCGCGCTTCCCCAGCTCCTCGTAGGAGACGCTGTAGTAGAGCGTCAGGTCGCCGCGCAGGTTCAGGCCGCCTGCGGGGTCCTTCTCCCCGTGGCACGAGACGCATTTCGCGTCGAAGACCGGCTGGATGTCCGTGGGGTAGTGGATGACCTGTCCGGCGCGGCCGTCGCCGCCGTTCTCCGCAAGGTCGCAGGGCTGGGGCTGGGGCGCGCTGGGGGCGCGGCGCAGGGCGAGGGGCTGCCCGCCCTCCAGCAGCGGATGCTCGGAGCGGTTGCGCTGGCCGTGGCACCCCACGCAGGACCGCGTCTCGCCGGGCTTGTAGTTGACATAGGTCCGCTCGCGCTGGACCTCCATGAAATTCTCGTCCAGGGCCTGGAAGAAGAGGTTCCGGTTGGCGGGCACGCGGAAGTAGGCGGAGCCGTCGGCCTCCACCGGCACGACGCCCCACTGCACCCGCGGCCACAGGGCGGCCTTCCACCCGGCGCTGCTGAGGCTCGGATCCCAGCGCCGGCCCGTGTCCCAGTAGCGCGGGACGGCCTCGTTGATGCGCAGCCACTTGATTTCGCCCGGGGCGACGCCGTCCATGCCCGTGTAGACATTGACCAGCACGCACAGGGCCTCGTTCTGCGCGGCGAGGGCGGGGTTGCCCTGCGGCTGGATCACGGGCGGGGTCGTCCGCGCGCGCACGGGCAGGGGGTGCCAGCAGGACAGGGCGGGGTCGCCGTGCACAAAACGGTGCGAGCCGTCGGCGCCGAGCAGCCAGAGCGCGTAGGCGTTCGGCGTGTTCTGCCGGTGGTCGGCGGGGTTTTCCTTAAACGCGACCAGGAAGCGGTCCGCGGTGACGGGGAAGGGGGTCGAGTACAGGTGTCCGGAGGTGCCCTCCCCGTCATGCGCATACTTCCCGTCCTCCGCGAGGAAGTGCCACCCGGGCTCTGTCCGCCGCTCGATGAAAACATGCGGCGTGAGGTTGGTCACGGCGTAGCGGTCGTCCCCCTGGACATAGCCCTCCTCGTCCGGGTCGGGTCCGCGTTCCCGGTTGCCGTTGCCGGGGTCCACCAGCATGACCGCGCCGAGACACCCGCCCTGCGGGTAGTGGCAGGTGCCGACGCACACGAAACGGCGGTCGTCCCCCGGCAGGGGCTGGGGGTACATGTAGACCGTCGTGGTGTCGTCCGCCAGGCCGTAAAGCTCCTGCGGCCGGCTGCCGTCGGGGTTCATGGACCAGACGGTCTTGCTGACCCGCGCGCCCCGGTCCACATACTCCCACCGGTGGTACATGACCCGCCCGTCGTCGAGGACCAACGGGCAGAACTCGCTGACCAGGCTTTCGCTCAACTGCTCCACGTTCCCCCCGTCGGCGTCCATGCGGTGGAGGACCGGCGCGGTAAGGTGGGCCGAGCCGCCGCAGAGCACCGTGTGCTCGCAGCGGGTGGACGAGAAGATGATCCGGCCGTCGGGAAGATAGGCCGGGTGGATGTCGTCCGTGTGCCAGGGCTTGCCCCAGCGGGCGGCCTTCTCCGCCTCATCGGCCGGGGGGAAGGAAACCTGCCGAAGCCCCGAGCCGTCCAGGCTCACCTCCCAAACGCGGAATCCGGAGGCGCGGTTTTCCCGGTAATCGAAAAGCGCCTTCTGGCCGTCAAAGGAAAGGCTGATCTTGCCGATGACCCCGCTTCCCCCCGGCAGGGCGGCGGCGGTCACCACCGGGCGCTCCTGTCCCGTGCGCAGGTTGAACACATAGACGCCGTTCGCCGGGTCGAAACGGTCCGGGGACGTGCCGTTGTCTATGTCCGTGTAGTAATGGTCCGAGGAGAAGGGCCTGCGCTTGACGAAGACAATCTCCTCCGTCCCAATGTCCTCCGGCGCCACGGGGGCGCTGTCCGCCCGCGAGGCGATCACGCGCGGCGGCGCGCCGCCGTCCGCCGCGAACGCGGGCAGGCCCGCCAGCGGCAGCACCGCAGCCAGGACACCCAAAACGGAAGGCCATAAGAAACGCTTCATCCTGCTCATCCTTCGGGGCTGCGGACGCCGAAACGGAACCCGGGGCGCACGCCGCGCCCCGCCGCGATTCTATCGGACGCCCTCCCCCCCGCTCAAGGCAGCCCCGCACGGTGGAGATCGTGGCGGGGAGAATCGCCGCGCCCCCGCGCGGGCGAGCCCGCGCGAAGAAAGGCGGCAGCAAGCTGCCGCACTCCAAGGGGCTTCGCTCTGTGCAACTCCGGGGTTGAGACGGTTGGCCGAAGAAGGACGGGAACTGAGGATGCCGTCCGTGCCCCCCGCGCGCAACGCGCGCCTTGGAGTGCGCAAGCTTGCTTGCGCCTTCCAGACCGGGGCCCGCGAAAGATTCGGA
>JAAYBR010000060.1 GCA_012730045.1 Candidatus Hydrogenedentota bacterium
CCCGGCCGAACAGCAGCCCGGGCTTCCTGCTGCGCTACGAGGCGCTGCTCGAGTGGCGCAAGAAAACGGCGCGGGCGCGCGGGGTCGAGTCGGATGTGATCCTCTCTCGCAGCACGGTGGTGGAGCTTGCCGAGAAAAACCCCCGCGGCATGGCGGAGCTGGGCCGGATCGAGTCGCTCGGGCCGTACCGGCGCGACCGCTACGCGGGCGAGATACTGAAGGTGCTCGAAGAGGCGTAACCGGGGAGACTCCCCGCCGGACGGGCAAATGCACCCCATTCCAGACACAGCGGAACACCCTTCCGGCCCCGGCGCGGGGATGCTGATGCCGCGCATGGCCGTGGTCCTGCGCATCGAGTGGGCCATGCTGCTGCTGCGGTACCTCCTGTACCTCTTCGTCATCCTGTTCCACGTGTCCGGGGCCGAAGCCCTGTTCCTGCCGAACCTCACGGTGGCGGCGGGTCTGGGGCTGCTGCACAACGCCTGGGCGCACTGGGTCTTTTACAGCCGCCGCCACGACCTCTTCGTGTCCCCCGTCAACCTGCTGCTCTACCTGGCGCGGGCCGCCCTGATGGTGGCGCTCACGGGGGGCGAGCAGAGCGAGCTGGCGCCCCTGTTCCTGCTCATCCTCATCGGCTGCCACGTCTACGCGCCGGACTCCCCCAACATCCCCTGGGCCTCGGTCACGGTCTGCGCCGCCTACGCCTTCACCATCCTCGGCGGGTGGGTGTGGCGGGGGGTCAACCCCATGTCCCTGCCGGTCTACGCCAACCTGGCCGCCCTGGCCCTCTGCGGCTGGCTGATGGCGCAGTTGGGCAGCCTGCTCCGGCGGATGGAGGCGGACGCCGCGCGGCGCGCGGGCGACCTGCTCTCGTCGGAGGCGACGGTGCGCGCCATTCTGGACAACACGGCGGAGCCCATCGTGGTCTACGGCGAGAACGAGTTCGTCGCCGAGGCGAACAACCCCGCCTGCGCGTTTCTCGGGCTGCCGCGCGAGCGGCTGACGGGGCGCCGGTTCCGCGAGTTCCTCTTCGACGACGGCACCCTGACGGAGCGGATAACCGCGCTGCGCGAGCGCGGCTCGCTCCACGACGAGATGCTGATGGTGCTGCCGGAGGGCGGCGAGCGCAATGTGGACATGCACATCCACTCCTTCGTCCGGGACCAGCGGCAGTTCTTCGTCGCCATGTTCCGCGACATCACCGGGCAGAAGGAGTTCGAGGAGGCCCAGCGCCAGGCGAAACGCCGCCTGGAACAGGTCAACCTGGAGCTCCAGCGGGTGAACGCGCTGCGCGCGGAGTTCTACACCACCGTGGCGCGGCGCCTCCGCTCGCCCCTCACGGCGCTGCTGGGTTTTCTGGAGATGCTCCTGGACGAGGAGATGGGCGACGTGAACGAGGACCAGCGCGCCGCCCTGCAAAGCAGCCGCCGCGGCGCGCGGCGCGTGCTCGACTTGGTGGACGAGGCCTTCGAGGAGGAGGCGGGAACGGGGACGGAGAAGACGGCGCGGGGGGAAGGCGGCGCCGAAAAAAAATAACGGCCTCGCGGACCGGGCGTCTTTTGTGGCATGGCCGTCCCGGCCATGGTGTTCACGGGCGAGACTCCCGTGCCACTCCCGCGCGGCATGCTCGTTTCTTGTGGCATTGCCGTCCCCACACCCAACCACTATAAACCCAACCCACCGCCGTCATTCCCGCGAACGCGGGAATCCAGTAATGCCAAGGGTTTAGGCCGATCCTGCCTCTCTGGATTCCCGCTTTCGCGGGAATGACGAAGTGGGTGGTTTCTTGGATGCCCCCTTTACTTGAGGGGCTTAATCTTCATGTTGCGGTAGGCCACCGGGTCGCCGTGGTACTGCAGGCCGACAAAGCCCTCGCGGGCCATGTCCTTGTATGCGTACTTGAACTTGTTCGGCGTGCCGTCGGGGTTCTTTCCCGCCTCGGTCCACTGGTCCAGGTCCATGCCCGTGACCAGTTCATCGTTCAGGTACACCCAAATCCACGCCCCCTTGGCGATGATCAAGAAGCGGTTCCACTCGCCGGGGGCCTTCACCGCCAGCTTCGCCGGGGCGAGGCAGTCGAAAATGCCGCCGCAGTGGTGGCGCACATTGTCATACTGGTCGTTCGGCTGGAGCACCTGCACCTCGATGGCCGTGTTCAACCAGTCGCGAATCGAGTCGGTGCGGATGAACACGCCGCTGTTCGTCTGGGGCTCCAGCTTGAACTCCAGGTCCAGGGCGAAGTCGCCGAAACGCTCCTTCGTCCAGATGTCGCCCTTGCCCTTGGCCACCAGCGCCCCGTCCTCCCAGGCCCAGCCGCCTTTGCGCAGCGTCGCATTGGACAGGTCCTCCGAGAACAGCGGCGCGTAGCCGTCCGCGTCCTTTGCCGCCTTCAGCAGCGCCTCATCCGGCGGGGTCACCTCGGCCCACACCGTCCCGGCCGCCAAAAGAAGCGCCGCAACCGTCATCATGCGAAAGGTCTTCATCATTTGCTCTCCTCGGCAAAATGCCGTTACGTTGTTGCATTGACTTCAAAATGGCGGGAATCTCATGCAGTCATGATTGTCCCAAAAGATTTTAACGCGGAGGCGCAGAGGGCACAGAGGAACGCGGAGATCGCTATTCTCTGCGGCGCTCTGCGTTCTCTGCGCCTCTGCGTTCTATGTATTTTCCAGCAAGGCAATTGCGGGCATTTTCCCTCAGTCCAGCACCCGCTTCGCGATCTCCGGCAGGGAGGCCTCGCCGCCGCGCAGGGGGGTGAGGCGGAACCGGTACTGGTAGGGCTGACATTTCATGGTGTATTTTTCGAGGGGCTTCGCGCCCCAACTGTCGTCGCCGCCGACGCCCGTCTGGCCAAGGTCCAGATTGAAGGTGTTGAAGTCCCTGCGGGGCACCATGCAGTCGTGGCCGTTTTCCTCGAGGTCGGCCATGGAGAAGGGCCACGCGCTGGCGTTGAGCAGGGGCATGCCCACGGCCATGAGGCCCGCGCCGTCCGCGTTGGTGAGGGCCACCCAGCGCACCTCCGTGCGGTTGCCCGTCTCCTGCGGCTCGATGTAGGGGTGGACCAGGTCCTCCACGGCCAGGGAGTAAACCCCGACGGCGGCGCCGGTGTGGCGGTCCCAGTAGTTCTCCTGGGGTCCGCGCCCGTTCCAGGTCATGCGGTTGTACGCGGCGGGCAGGGCCGTCTGCATGCCGAAGCGGGGCAGCTCGGGCGCGGCCTTTTTCGGGTTGAACGCGTTGTCCACCACCACGTCGCCGTTGCCGTAGACCTTGTAGCGCAGGGTCTGATCCGCGTCACCCGCAGGCACCCGGAGCGTCGCGGTCACCTCTACGGCGCCGTCCTTTTCGGCGGCGTCCACCTTCAGCACCTTGCGCTC
>JAAYBR010000061.1 GCA_012730045.1 Candidatus Hydrogenedentota bacterium
ACCGCCAGCGCCTCTACGACCCCGCCACGGGCCGCTTCCTCACCCCCGACCCCGCCCAGGACCCCGCCAACCTCGGCAACCCCTACACCTACACCGCCAACAACCCCCACGCCTTCGTGGACCCGTACGGGGAATGGGGCTGGGACAATGACTGGGTGCAGACGGGGCTGGAGATTTTCGGTGCGGGCTGTCTCACCGGACGCGGGGGTGCGGCGCGCAGTTTCTGGATGGACAGCGGCGGCGAGCAGCTCCGGGGCATGGCCCAGGGAGCCGGCGTCATCCTGGGGGGCGACCTCGGAACGGCCTATGAGGGAATGGTCGCCGAGGCGGCCGCCTCCTACGAAACGCGGATAGCACTGCACAGCGCCACCAACGGCGGGGATGTCAACGCGGCCATCGCCACCGCCACCGGGTGGCGCATGGTGGGGGCCGACCTGGTGGGGTTCACCGGACTCGCCGAGGCGGGTTCTGGCTTGGACTACACCACGGGTGGTATCCTTGAAGGGCAGGAACGCCTCCAGCGCGGACTCGTGGGCGGCTCCCAGCTCGCCGGGACCGTGGCCATGGTCGGCAGCACGCTGTCCAGGGGATACGCTGTCGCCGCCAGGGGTGTTGTAGCGCGGACGGCCGTGGCCGCGCCCGCAGTTGACACGGCCGGGCAGATTGCTGAAGTTCATCAGGTCCTCACCCAGGCCGCCGGACGGGCGTTGCGGACTGTCGGCCCCGGAAAGGGCCACGTCTGGGGGACTAAGGTGCATGGAGCGTTCAGCACGGAAGTGAAACAGCTTCAACGGCCAGATTTGATTCCCGAGCAGTCTTTTCTTAGGGGAGAGTACAAGAGATATGGGCAAAGAGGCTCGGTGCGGGTGGATGTTCTATACGGAACGTTGGAGACTCCCATAGCGGTGTATGATCTGAAGCTGAACACATCGCATCTTTCCGCACGGCGCATTGTCCAAATCCAGTCGCATCTTCCCGGCACAGAGGCCATTCCCGTAATTGAGGTCCGACCATGAAATACAGGGAGTTTGAGGAAATATCCAGGGAACTCGTGTGTTGTATGCCCGGGTTTGAAATTAAGGGCCCTCTCCTGTTCCGTTCGCCTATCGGCGGAATTCTTCGTGGGATATGCTTCGATCGGAGTGCTGATGCAGACTTGTTCTATGTGTGGTATTTCTTTCTTCCACTATTCATGCGCCGGGAGGACATCAGTTTCACGTTCGGCAATAGACTCTGGCATCCCCGCGGGCAGTGGGCGTGGGAGAGGGGGATGGACGGGCTCATCCCGGACCTCCGCCGCATGATTGAGCGCGAGGTGCTGCCCTTTGTGTCGAAAGTCAACACGGCGGCGGATGTGGTGCGGGAGGCGGAGGCGCACCTGCATTATCCCGGACCGCATTATCTCAACACGCTGGCGTATGCGCTTGCGCGGGCGGGACAGACCAAGCGGTCGCTCGCCGCGTTTGACAGGCTCCTCGTGGAACTGGACCCCGGGGTGTTCTGGCAGAACGACCTGGCGGACGAGGCGCGGCGGTTTAAGGGGCTCCTCGAGACCGATCCTGATCAGGCGCAGCGCCAGCTCGACGCATGGACGGACGAGTCCCTGCGGAACCTGCGGCTGGAGAAATACCGCTGACACGGAGTGCGGGGAGGTCGCCATTTCGGTTCTCTTCCTTTGCGTTCTCCGCGTCTCCGCGTTGAGGGCTTTTAACGCAAAGTCGCGGAGCCCCAGGGTCCGTTTTTGAATTGCGGCACCCCGGCCGGACGGAAGAACATCCCCCGTCTGCGAGGACGCGGTCCCCGCCCCTCAAGGGGGGGCTAAGAGCCGCGGGCCTCTTCCCACCGCCTGATCGGGTTCACCGTGGGCGCGGCGGCGGACTACCCCATCCGGCTCGGGGAACGGGCGACCGCGCCGGACGCCATGGCGGCTTCGGTCCGCTGGACGCATGACGCGCTGGGGCGGGGGGGTGTCGTAAGGGGGGGGCGCGCTTGACACGGGTTCTGGAATGTGGTACCTTATGGGCTGGTAGCACTCGGCCGGGCTGAGTGCTAACACGAAAACCCCACAAAACAACAGGCAAGAGCGTCTGGAACAAGAAGGAAACGATCCCATGGCTGCGAAACAACTGCTTTTCGGACAGGAGGCGCGGATGGCGCTGCTGGCGGGCGTGGACGCGCTGGCGGACGCGGTGAAGGCGACGCTGGGCCCGAAGGGGCGCAATGTGCTGATGGAGAAGTCCTACGGCGCGCCGAAGGTGACCAAGGACGGCGTGACGGTGGCGAAGGAGGTGGAGCTGAAGGATCCTCTGGCGAACATGGGCGCGCGGATGATCCGGCAGGCGGCGAGCAAGACGGGCGACATCGCGGGCGACGGCACGACGACGGCGACGGTGCTGGCGCAGGAGATGGTGCACGAGGGGATGAAGCATGTGACGGCGGGCGCGAACCCGATGCACCTGAAGCGGGGGATGGACAAGGCGATGGCGGCGGCGCTGGCCGGCGTGGCCGCGATGGCCAAGAAGATCAAGGACCAGGAGGAGATCCGGCAGGTGGCGACGGTGTCGGCGAACGGCGACGCGACCATCGGCGACATCATCGCGGACGCGATCGAGAAGGTGGGCCAGGACGGCGTGATCACCATCGAGGAAGGCAAGAGCCTGGAGACCGAGGTGGAGATCGTGGACGGCATGCGCTTTGACCGCGGCTACATCTCCCCGCACTTCGTGAACGACCCCGAGAACATGAAGTGCGTGCTGGAGGACCCGGCGATCCTGTGCTACGAGAAGAAGATCGGCAGCATCCGGGACATGCTTCCCGTGCTGCAGAAGGTGGCCCAGAGCGGCCGCCCGCTGCTCATCATCGCCGAGGACCTCGAGGGCGAGGCGCTGGCCACGCTGGTGGTCAACCGGCTGCGCGGCGTGCTGAACGTGGCGGCGGTGAAGGCGCCGGCCTTCGGCGACCGCCGCAAGGAGATCCTGCGCGACATCAGCGTCGTCACCGGCGGCACCTTCGTCAGCGAGGACCTGGGCATGAGCCTGGAGAAGCTGGAGCTGGCCGAGCTCGGCGGCGCGAAGCGCGTGGAGATCACCAAGGACTTCACGACGATCATCCAGGGCGCGGGGAGCAAGAAGGAAATCCAGGGCCGCTGCGACCAGATCCGCCGGCAGATCGAGGACACCACGTCCGACTACGACCGCGAGAAGCTCCAGGAGCGCCTGGCGAAGCTCGCCGGCGGCGTCGCGGTCATCAAGATCGGCGCGGCCAGCGAGGTCGAGCTGAAGGAGAAGAAGGACCGCGCCGACGACGCGCTCCACGCGACCCGCGCGGCGATTGAGGAGGGCATCGTGGCCGGCGGCGGCGTCGCGCTCCTGCGCGTGCGCGACAAGGTCGCCAAGCTGGACCTCGAGGGCGACGAGAAGACCGGCGCGAACATCGTGTGCAGGGCCATGGCCGCGCCGCTGGCTCGGATCGCGGACAACGCGGGCCTTGAGGGCCAGGTCGTCGTCAACGACGTGTCCGCCGTGAAGGGCAACATGGGCCTCAACGCGGCCACGGGCGAGATGCAGGACCTGGTGAAGGCCGGCATCATTGACCCGGCCAAGGTCATCCGCTGCGCCCTGCAGAACGCCGTCAGCGCGGCGGGCATGATCATCACCACCGAGTGCCTCGTGACCGACGTGGTCAAGAAGGACGAGGACGGCAAGAAGTGACATTGTGAGTTTCCGGCGCGCCGGCCCTCCCCGGGGAGGTCCGGCGCGCCCGCTTTTCGGGCTCCGTTTGGGCGCGGGCCCGTCCGCGCGGTATAATGGCGGGCCGGGGAAGGCCGGCGGGCCCGTCCGGGGCCCGTCCGCCGGGCGAACGACCAAAGGATTGGAAAGACACATGCCGAAGAACATCTACCAGAAGATTTGGGACGCCCACGTGGTCCACACGCCGGAGGACCAGGACGCGATCCTGTACATTGACCGGCATTACGTGCACGAGGTCACCTCGGCGCAGGCCTTCGAGGGGCTGCGGCTGGCCGGGCGGCGCGCGCGCCGGCCGGAGCTGACCTTCGCCACAATGGACCACAACATCCCCACGACCGACCGGAGCCTGCCCATCACGGACGCCCTTTCGCGCGCCCAGGTGGAGACGCTGAAGAGGAACTGCGCCGAGTTCGGCGTCACCTGCTTCGACATGTTCGACCGCCACAATGGCGTGGTGCACATCATCGGGCCGGAGCTGGGCCTCACCCTGCCCGGCATGACGGTCGTCTGCGGCGACTCGCACACCTCGACCCACGGCGCCCTCGGCGCGCTCGCCCACGGGATCGGCACGAGCGAGGTGGAGCACGTGCTGGCCACCCAGACCCTGCGGCAGAAGCCCTCGAAAACCATGGAGGTCCGCGTCGAGGGCAAAGTCGGCCCCGGCGTCACGGCCAAGGACATCATCCTGGCGGTGATCGGGAAGATCGGCACCGCCGGGGGCACGGGCTATGTGATCGAGTACACCGGCGGGGCCATCCGCGCGCTTTCCATGGAGGGCCGCATGACGGTCTGCAACATGACCATCGAGGCCGGGGCCCGGGCCGGGCTGATTTCCCCGGACCAGACCACCGTCGCGTATCTGAAGGGCCGGGAATACCTGCCCAAGGACAGGGCTTGGGAGGATCTGGCCGCCGGATGGCTCTCCTGGGCCTCCGACCCCGGCTGCGCCTACGACACCACCGTGGTGCTTCAGGCGGCGGACATTGAGCCCCAGGTCACCTGGGGCACCTCGCCCGGCATGGTCGCCGGCATCAACGGGCGCACCCCCGTGCTCGCAGAACTGGCCGACGCCAACACCCGCCTCTCGGCCCAGAAGGCCCTGCAGTACATGGACCTCGGCGAGGGCATGCCCCTCACGGCGGTCCGCATCAACAAGATGTTCATCGGCTCCTGCACCAACGGCCGCATCGAGGACCTGCGCGAGGCCGCCAAGGTCGTCAGGGGCCACCAGAAGGCCGAATCGGTGGAGCAGGCGCTGGTCGTGCCCGGCTCCCTGGCCGTCAAGGAGCAGGCCGAGGCCGAGGGCCTCGACGCGGTGTTCAAGGAGGCCGGTTTCGAGTGGCGCGAGGCGGGCTGCTCCATGTGCCTGGCCATGAACGACGACCGGCTTTCCCCCGGCGACCGCTGCGCCTCCACCTCCAACCGCAACTTCGAGGGGCGGCAGGGAAAGGGCGGCCGCACCCATCTGGTGAGCCCCGCCATGGCCGCCGCCGCCGCAGTGGCCGGGCATTTCGTGGATGTCCGTTCCTGGGACTACAAGGACTGAGCGCCCCCCGCCGGGCGAACGCATAAGGAGCGTGTGTTATGGAGCCGTTCAAGCAGCTTACGGGCATTGTCGCGCCGCTGGAGGCGCTCAACGCGGACACCGACCAGATCATCCCCAAGCAGTTCCTCAAGCGCATCGAGCGCACGGGGTACGGCGATGTCCTGTTCTACGACTGGCGCTATCTGGCCGACGGGAAGACCCCCGACCCGGCCTTCGAGATGAACGCCCCCCGCTACCAGGGCGCCTCCATCCTGCTGACCAAGGACAATTTCGGCTGCGGATCCTCGCGCGAGCACGCCCCCTGGGCGCTTCACGACTACGGCATCCGAGTCATTCTCGCCCCGTCCTTCGCCGACATCTTCTACAACAACTGCTTCAACAACGGCATGCTGCCCGTCGTCCTGCCGGGCGACGTGGTGGAGACCCTGTTCGGCGAGGTCCGCGCCGCGGAGGGCTACGCCCTTACGGTGGACCTGGAGGCGCAGGAAATCACCAAGCCGGACGGCGCCGTCCTTTTCTTCACGCTTCACCCGTTCCTCCGGGAGCGGCTGCTGAACGGGTGGGACCAGATCGGGCTGACCCTGCTGCACGAGGACAAGATCACGGCCTATGAGGCCGCCCGCGCCCGGAGCCCCCGCTGACGCGCGGAGACGGCCCCATCACACGGCGGGAGACCACGCCATGCCCAAGTACACCTATCAAATCATCAACGACGACGGGAGCCGCGGCGCGCTGGTGGAGATCGAGCACGGCATGAACGAGCCCGCCCTGACGGAGCACCCGGAAACGGGCCAGCGTGTGGAGCGCGTGTATGCCGCCCCCCATGTGGCGGGGTGGGGAACCGAGCGCAAGGGCAAAGAACTCACCAGCGATGAGAACGTTGGACGGCTCGGGTTCACCAAGTATGTGCGGAACGGCAAGGGGCACTACGAGAAGCACACGGGGACGGGGCCGGACCACTTCTCTGTGGACAAATGACCGGGGGGCATTCGGGGGCATTTGCCGCGCCCCCCGCAAATAAACTCTTGACAAACGGGCCCGCAAACCGTATTATATGTCTCATGAGAGGTTCAGGTCGGGAGCCTGTTCCACCAGCCGGAAGCGGACGCGGGAAGAGAGAACGGACCAAGCATGACGGAGACGAGAAGCAAAACGGGGTTGGCGGCCACCGCGAGGAGCCTGGGGTTCGCGGAGCGGGCGGCTGACCTCGCCGTGCCCCCGGTGGGCACCCGCGGGGTCCGTCTCCCGGTCGGGGAAAACAGGGGTGCCGGCGCGTCCAAACCAGTGCATTCTGCTGTGGAACGGCGGTTTTCCCCACAAACAGACGCGCGCCGGTCTCCGGCGCCCCCCGGAAAAATCCCGGAATAAAGTGTTGACAGAATATCAGATTTATGATACTCTGGGGACGTGATTGGTTGGGAGAGTTGATGCCGAAACGGAAATGGTCGTAAAAACACACTGGGTTCGTCCCGTCCGGCGTTCGGCCGGGGGGGTCCCGGCAAAACCGAGTGGAGTGTCACATCGGTGGGCTTCAGAAGACCAAAAAAAGCCATAGGCATAGACATCGGGAGCCACTCCGCCAAGGCGGTCCTGATGAGCCGCTTTGGCGGCCGCCTGCGCGTGGAAGGTGCCGTGCAGGTGATGGTGGACCGGAACCTCCTGAACAGCGACCCGAATGAGGCGCAGGCGCAGGCGGTGCGGGAGACGCTTCGGGAAATGCCGGTCAGCCAGTGCCTGGTGGTGTCGGCCATGGCCGGGCAGACCGTTGTGGTCCGCTATCCGCGGCTGACGGTCAAGGGCCGCGAGAGTTTGGAGGATGCCATCCGGGGGGAGGCTTCCCACAGCATTCCCTACGATCTCAACGACGTCTTTCTGGACTGGCATGTTTTGGAGGAGACGGCGGAGGGGGAGCAGCGGCAGGTCAAGGTCCTGTTGGTCGCCGCCAAGCATGAGGTGATTGACGCCCGGATGCAGGTGTTGGAGGCCTCGGAGCTTCAGCCGGGCATGCTGGGGGTGGATTCCCTCGCGCTTTCGGACGCGGCGGAGGCCTGCGACTTTCTGCGTGTCGGGGAGACGGTGGCCCTGATCAACGTCGGGCTCACGTCCTCCTGTGTTCACTTTGTCAAGGACGGCGTTTCCAGTTTCATCCGGGAGGTGAACTGGGGCCTTCGGGAGGCGGTGCAGGCGGTGGCCAAGGACCGCCGTTTCACCTACGAGGACGCGCTGCGGGAGATGGAGGAGTTCAAGCACACGCAGGAGGATGTGCCCGAGGCGGCGGTGGCGGAGATGGCGGACATGGAAGAATTGAATGATCTGCCCATGGCCAAGGAGGCCACGCGGCAGCTTAGGCCGGTCGTCATGGGCGACTCCTCCCTGCTTGAGCCGCTGGAGGACGAGCTGGAGGATATTTCCGGTGCCGGGCGGGCGCTTTCCGACGCGGACAACGCCTACATGCCGGCCGGGGGCGGGGTTGCCGTGAGGGCGTTGACGGAGATTCTTTCAGCGCCCCTGGCGAGGATGTCCGCCGAGTTCAGGCGCTCCTTCGACTTCTATGAACACCAGCTTTACGAGCGCCCCGTGGACCGCATCATTGTCTGCGGCGGGGGCGCCATGATGGGCATCCTCCGCGAGACCCTCCAGTATGAGCTGGGGGTGGACAGCGTTGAGGTGGCGCATCCGGACCAGAGCGCCCTCCTGTTGGGGGCGCATTCGGCTGTGGAGGACTTGCTTGAACGGCCGCCGCAGTTCATGGTCGCCATTGGGCTGGCCGCGCGCGGCATGGCGGATCTATGAGGTGCCGGGCAAATGATACGGATTAACCTGCTGCCCCATGCGCTCCGGCCCGTGAAGCGGTCGGCTTTGCCGCACATACTCAGTCTGGCGGTGCTGCTGCTCGTCATGAGCGTCCTTGGCGCGCTGTTCATGGGTGAGCTGGGCACGCTGGCTGCGGAAGGGCGCAACCTGGAGAAGGCCAGGGAGGATCTCGCGAAACTGGAGAGCGTCGTCGCGGAGCACAACAGCCTCATCCAGGAAAAAGTGCAGCTCCAGGACAAGATCGAGACCATCCAGAAGATTCTCGCCGACCGGACACTCTGGTCCGAGTGGCTGCACCAGCTGGCTTCGCTGACCCCGGAAAACATCTGGTACAGCCGGGTCCGCCTTCTGACCCGCAAGTTCCAGGAGGAGCGCCAGAAGCTGGACAAAAAGGGCCAGCCCGAGATGGACGTCAAGACCCAGCGTCCGATGATGGAGAAGATCACTGTGGACCGGTCCATCCTGGAAGTGACCGGCTACGCCATTGAAGACGAGAGCATGGAGAAGAACGTGTCCAAGCTGGCGGACTCCACCACCATAGACCCGAAGTTCTCCGAGAAGTTCACCCTGTACACCTCCAAGATCGAGGACACCGATTTTGAGGGGTTTGCCGTGCGCAAATTCACTTTCGAGTACCAGATACGGTAGATGGCGGACCGGTCCGCCGCCCCGTTTCCGGGTTTCGGACCGTAACGAGGCTTGAACATGCTGGATATTCTGACTGGCAAAGTGACCGCAAAGGATTGGATGTTCGTGGGGGGCGTGCTCGCCCTCACGGCGGTGGTTGCGGTCGCCTTCTACGTCCTCATCATCGGCCACCAGAAGCAGAAGGTGGAGGCGCGCCGGCAGGAGCTGGCGGCGGTGAAGAAGGAGCTTGGCGAGGCGAGGAAGATCGAGGAAAACATTGACGGGCTCCGCAAGGAGTCGGAGGACATGGAGCGCCTGGTGGACATTTTCCAGAAGCGCCTGCCCAGCGAGCGCGAGATTCCCAACCTTCTCCGGCGCTTCGAGACCATTGGCGGCGAGCTCGGCCTGAAGGTGCAGCTGGCCTCGCTGCCCTCCCGCAGGGAGAGCCGCACGGAGACCATCCCGTACAAAGTCACCGCCACCGGCGAATTTCACCAGATTGTCGGCTTCATCAACCTGCTCGAGCGCGACGAGCGCTACCTGAAGGTTTCCGACTTGGACATCGGGGAGCAGGAGGCGGGGGTCTCCACCGCCACCTTCGTCCTGAGCACGTTCCGCTTCATTGAGCAGGAGGAGACGGCCCCGGCCGCGGAGGCGGCGTCCGCCGCCCAGAAGGCGGCTGCGGGCAACAAGGCAGGTGCCGCGAAATGAACGAGCAGAACAAAAAGCAGATCATCTTCGCCGCGGTGTTGGGCGTGGTCCTCGTGGGCGTCCTGGTCAAGCAGTTCGTGCTGACGCCCGGGCCCAAAGCGTCCCCCACGGCAACCGTGGCCTCCAACACGGCGAAGGCGGGGACCGCGGGCGCGGCCAAAGCTGCGGCGCCGGGCGCCCTCCAGCAGGTGGATATTGACATTGAGGCCCTCATCAAGAGCGTGGAGGTCGAGCCGATCAACTACTCCACCGTCCGCGTTGACCGCAATCCCATGAACCCGCTGGTGGGTGGACCGATGCAGAATCTCGGCGACGGGCCGGCCGGACAGGGCGGAGTGACCATGGTGGACGGCGAGCCCGGGGAGGATCCCACGGCCGACCCCGATGCGCCGCAGGCGCCGGCCGCGCCCACCCCGCTCACGGACGCCTATTCCAAGCGGGTGACGGGCATCGTTTGGGACGTGAGTTACCCCGTGGCCGTGGTGGACGACGAGGTTGTCTCGGTCGGCCATGTTTTCCCCAACGGAACGCAGGTCTATTCGATTGAGCCTTCACGGGTGATCCTGAAGGTCGGCGATTCGACGATTCCTATCGAAATGAAGGATATGTGAGCCATGCCCCAAAACATGAAGACATGTGGGACTTTGTTGGCCCTGGCGGGTGTCGTGCTGCTGCTGGGTGCCGCCGCCCTTGACGGCGCCGCGGCGGCGCAGCGGGACGCCCTGCCGGCGGACGGCGGGTCTGCCAAGGTGCGCGCGCTGGCCGGTGAACTGCAGCAGGTCACCGTTTCCGGGCGCAAAGACACGGTGGTGTCGGACCTCCTCGCGGTGTCCGAGGCCCGGTTTGACACCGGTGTGGCGGGCGGCGGGACGCGCGATGCCGCCGTGGGCGACGACGACAACATGGGCGGCACCCCGGTCTTTGGCGGCGGAGCCACCCAGGGAATGGAGGGTGCCCCGGTCTACGGGGGAGCTCAGGAAGGCGGGGGGGATTCGGCCCTGCCGCCGCCCCTGACGAACAGCCCGGAGGAGAAGGCGGAGGAAGCTGCGCCGTCCGGGAAAGAAGCGGAGGACGCCGGCGGGGAGGGCGCTGCGGTTGTTGAGGAGGCCGAAGACGCCGACATGTCGGAACCCCCGGGGCCGCGGGTTGTTCCCGCCCCGATCACACGCGAGGCGAACGCCTCCCTTGCGGCCCAGGTCCGCGCGCTGGTGCTGGGGACCGCCGCGGGGGCGGACCCCTCCGCCGCGGCCGGCGTGGTGGAGTCGGCAACGCCGGGGGGGGAGTCCGCCGCCCCTGTGGTGCCCGTGGCCGACGACCTTTCCAAGATGGCCGCGCCCGCAGTGACCGCGCCCGAGCCCCCTGCCGGGTCCGCCCCTGCGGCCGCCGCGCTGCCGCCGGTCCAGGCCCCGAAGAAGCCGAAGTACGAAGGTGACCCCCTCGCCCAGATGGTGAATGTGGATTTCCGCGACATGGACCTCACGAACGTGGTGGCCATGCTCGCGCACAAGGCCGACATCAACGTGATCGCGGGCACCGCCCTCGAGGGGACGGTCACGGCCAACCTCCGCAACGTGACCCTGCGCCAGGCCATTGACACGGCGCTGCGCATGAACAACCTGGGAATGGTCGAGGAGGAGGGGATCTACCGCATCGTCCCCGTCGAGGATGCGGACATGATCAACCGCATCACGGAGATCATCAATTTCAAGAACGCGAAGGCCGACGAGGTCGCCAAGCTTCTCTCCGATGTCACCCGCAGCATGGGGGGCAGGAACACCTACACCGTCACTGCGGACAAGAGCGCGAACCTCATCGTCCTGTCGGCGCCCAGGCACCGGATCGAAGAAATGGCCGCCCTTGCCCGGTCTCTGGACCAGGTGAAGCCCAAGCTGCCAGTGCTCACGGAGGCCATTCCGCTGAGTTATGCCGACCCGAAGGAGGTCGCCACAACCCTCCAGACCATGCTCTCGCCGGACGTGGGCAAGGTGAGCATGGATGACCGGGCGCGCAAGGTCGTCATCACCGACGTCCCCGCCGTGGTGGAGCAGGCCAAGGAGCTGGTCAAGTCGCTGGACATGCCGGTGAAGCAGGTGGCCATCGAGACGATGGTGGTGGACATCCAGCTCACCGACGCGGCCGAGACGGGCGTGAAATGGCTGTTTGACACCATTCAGCGCCAGAGCCGCGCCAACGCCGCCATCGGCCCCGACGCCCCCAAGGTGGGCACCCTGCAGGAGCTGGCGCTCGAGTCGAGCATGGAGGTCCTCCAATCCCCCGCCGGCCTGCTCAACTTCGGCCTGCTGACCGACAACATTGACTGGAAGGGCGCCGTCCAGCTGGAGGTGCGCAACAACAATGGCCGCCTGGTCTCGAACCCCGTGGTCATGACCGTGGAGAACCAGCCTGCGACGATCTCCATCGCGCAGGAGATCCCCTATGTCGAGCTGACGCAGACGCAGCAGGGCGGCAACCAGACCAGCACCCGTTTCAAGGAGATTGGAACGATTCTTGAGGTGACCCCGAAGGTCACGCACGACGACAACATCATATGCACCCTGGCGGCCAAGGAAAGCGCGACCAACGGCACCTTCAACGGCGTGCCCATTGAGGACAAGCGCGAGATTTCCTCCACTATGCGCCTAGCCGACGGCCAGACCATCTACATCGGCGGGCTCCGAAAGAACAGCAACACGTCCACGGCCCGGAAGATCCCCATCCTGGGCGACATCCCGATCATGGGGGCTGCCTTCCGGAGCAACTCGCGTGATGAAAAGATCAACGAAATGCTGGTCTTCCTCACCTGCTCCGTTCTTCAGGAGGGCGCGGTGCTGACAGACCGACAGAAGGAAGTGATGCAGAACGCCCATCCCGAGGGCGAGGACCTCAAGGTGGACGCCCTGCAGACGGTCGGCTACGACACCCGGTATCCCCAGACCACCAAGTACCCGCAGATGAAGTGGCGCCGCGGCCAGTGACGGCGCGGCGGTGCGCACGATTTGCCGGAGGCCTGTTCCAGGCCTCCTTTCTTTTTGTGCGACTCCCCGCGACGCGGGGGGTTGACGGCCGGGGACTCCGGTTCCTATACTGCCCCCGGTTAATGGCGCGGTATGCCAGGGAGAGGCGATGCGGCAGGGTGCGACAGACGGATGGGCGACCCGCTTCGGGCTGATCATGGCCATGGCGGGCAACGCGGTCGGGCTGGGAAACTTCCTCCGTTTCCCGGGGAAGGCGGCCCCCTACGGCGGCGCCTTCATGGTGCCCTATTTCACCGTTCTCGTGCTCATCGGCATCCCCCTCATGTGGATGG
The DNA here is from genome assembly GCA_012730045.1 of Candidatus Hydrogenedentota bacterium. Lineage (NCBI taxonomy): Bacteria > Pseudomonadati > Candidatus Hydrogenedentota > Candidatus Hydrogenedentota bacterium. Next base: position 12,755 of record JAAYBR010000061.1, read on the forward strand.
AGTGGACCATCGGCCGCCACGGCGGGGGATACGGCCACGGCACCACCCCCGGCATGTTCCACCGCATGTGGAACCGCCGCGTCTCGAAGTATCTGGGCATTTTCGGCGTGTTGCTTCCGGCCATGGTCGGGGTCTACTACATCTACATAGAGTCCTGGTCCCTGGGATACGCGTGGCAGACGGTGACGGGGGCCTACTGGGGAAAGACCTCCAACGAGGAGATGAAGGGCGTCTTTGGCGCGTTCCTCGGCATGGACGGGGGCTTCTTCTCGTTCAACCCCTCCGCCTATTTTTTCTTCCTGGTGACATTGGGAATCAATGTGCTTGTGTTCAGCCGGGGCATCGCCGGCGGCATCGAGATTGTCGCGAAATACTGCATGCCCGTCCTTCTTGTCCTCGGAGTCGTGCTCACCGTCCGGGTTCTGACGCTTCCCCCGGTCGAGGAGCGCACGGTCAGCGACGGCCTCGCGCAGGTGTGGCGCGTGGACGACTGGTCGGTCCTGCTCAAACCGGACATCTGGCTCGCCGCCGCCGGGCAGATATTCTTCACCCTCAGCGTGGGGTTGGGCATGGTCCACACCTACGCCAGCTACCTGCGCAAGCGCGAGGATGTCGTCCTCAGCGGCCTCGCCTCGGCGGGAACCAACGAGCTGGTGGAGGTGGTGATCGGGGGCAGCATCGCCATTCCGGCGGCGGTCATTTTCTTCGGCGTGACACAGACCCGGGAGATCGCCGGATCCGGGACGTTCTTCATCGGCTTCTACGCGCTCCCGGTGATCTTCCAGCAGATGCCGGCCGGACAGTTTTTCGGCACGCTGTGGTTTCTGCTGCTCTTCCTCGCCGGACTCACCTCCTCCATGGCCATGTTCACCCCCCTGCTGGTCTTTCTGGAGGATGAGCTGCGTTTGACCCGGCGGCAGGGGGTGGCGCTGATCAGCGCCGTCGTGTTTGTGTTCATGCAGCCCGTTGTCCTCTTCATGCACCACGGGCTCATGGACGAGCTGGACTACTGGATGGGCGAGGTGGGCCTGGTCCTGTTTGTGGCCATCGAGTCTGTCGTCTTTTCCTGGGTGTTCGGCATGGACAAGGGCTGGCGGGAGATGCATCTCGGGGCGGACATCCGCCTGCCCCGGGTCTTCTATTACATCATGAAGTATGTCACCCCCTCCGCCTCCGTCATCATCTTCCTGTGGTGGTGCGGCGGCAGTCTCTGGGGAAAGCTGACCATGGCGGGCGCCGTGCCGGAGGACAAACCCTTCCTCTGGCTGGCGAGGGGGATGATTCTGGTCGTGGCCGCGTTCATTGCCTGGGGCATTCACCACGCCTGGAAGACGCACCCCAAGCTCTTTGAGGTCGTGGAACAAGAGGAGGGGGGAGAGGCATGACCCTTCTCACCTGGTGCTACATGCTCTCCGTGTGGGCCGCCATCATTGCCCTCAACGTCTACTGCTTCCACCGGATATTCACCCGGGGCGGCCGCCGGGACGATTAGGCTGCGGTCAGTTTGCCGCCGCCGCGCATTGGAGCGCCTCCGTCCATCCGGAAACCGTTCGGGGCGCGGGATGCGACAGCGCCCGGTTGAAAGCCGCGATCTCGTCCGACAGCGCGCCCCAGTCCCCGTTCTCGATAAGGGCGCCATACCGTCCCAGCAGGCGGAGCTCCCTTCCATCGTGCTGCCCCGCGCGGGCCAGCAACCCCTGCCACCCCTCCACCTGCACCGGGAACCCCTTGCGTGCCAGGTCCTCCTGAAGCTCCCCCCTCATTCGCGCGACTCGGGCGGCCTGGCGCGGCCCCTCGGGGGCCGCGGGGGCGACCACCACGCTGTCCGGCTCCGCCTTCTCGGCGAAATAGACACTCTCGGCCGCCGTGTGGGCGTCGTCCTCCAGGCAGGGGTAGAGAAAGCGGACGGCGCAGTAGATGCCCGCCAGCCGGCACATTTTCACCGCGCGCCGCCCGTGGCTCACGGAGAACCGCGCGTTGAAATGGTCGTCCAGCAGCCGCTGGCTCCCCGAGGGAACCAGCCATTCCACCGCGCGGCATCCGGACGCCCGCGCGAGCGCCCACACCGAGTCCGACAGCGGCCCCGGAACGCATCCCGTACTGTACTGGCAGCGGTGGCCCCCGGCCAGCAGGCCCGCCGCCACCTCGTCCACTGTCGTCGCCGACAGATACCCGTCCAGATGGAAGGCCCCCAGAGGCACGGCCCGTTGCACCGCTGCGATCTCCGTCAGCACCGCCTCTGGGGCGTCGGGCGATTCCGCCGCCTCCCGTCCCAGGGAAACGGGAAACAGATGCAGTTTGCCCCCGCCGAACAGGGCCGGATACACCGACGGATCGTAACAGGCCGCCGCCGCCGCGTCGTCTTTTCCCCCGTCGCCCATGCGCACGCGCCATGTGTCGGAAAGCACCGGGAACGGGATGCGGAGCCCGGCGCCCGAGGCCCCGGAACAGACCATTTCCTGCCGCACGGCGGGCAGCAGACTGCGGACGCGCTCCGCCACAAGCAGGGATTGCCCGATCTCGGCCTGCGTTTCCGCGAAGTAGCACACGGTGGACGGGCGGTGCAGCACAATGTCTGACCCGATGTCGGCCAGCCAGCGGGTGACGCCGTCCGTTCGCCGCCAATGGCGCCAGAATCCATACCAGGAGAGCGTGGACACCTCCTCCATGGCGAAAAAGGAAAAACGCTCCAGCCATGCCGGCGTGGCATAGTCCAGCACCCGGGCCTCACGGCCGGCGGCCACCAGAGCCCCTGCCATTCGGGCCATGCGGTCCTTCGGCAGAAACGCGCCCATCTGGAAAGGTCCGGCAGGCACATGTACCAGCGCGTATTCCGGCCTCATCAGGCGTTTACCTCCCTCCACCGTTGGCGGTGACCGATGTTCACGGCAATCCTCTCAGGGCTCGCGACCACGCTACCACAACATATAGTCGGCTTGCAACCTGTCCTACGCCATATCTTGTCGTGATCATAGCATGAACGCAACATATATGCAACCCCTTATTTTTTGGGCATATTTTGTGCAAGAATCCCAAATTGTGAGGGTTCTAACACCGCCCGACCTGTCCAGCCACCGCACCCAGGGAACCGTCTCGACCTCTCGGACGGTCTGCCGGAAACCCTGGATGGGTCTTTGATTCTGTCTCAAATTGTGGTATACTCTGGCCCGGACACAATATGTTGCGTTCGGAGGTGCCTGTGAACGGACTGAAGCGGAAAGTGCATTTCGTCGGTGTGGGCGGGATCGGCATGAGCGGTCTTGCCGAAATCCTGCTTAATCTCGGCTACGACGTGTCCGGTTCAGATATCAAGGCGACCAGCATCACCGACCGGTTGCAGACCCTGGGCCTTGAGTTCCACGAGGGGCATCGGGGGGAAAACGTGGGGGACGCGGGCATACTCGTGGTGTCCGCCGCCGTGGCCCCGGACAACGACGAGGTGTCGGCGGCGCGCGGGCGCGGCATCCCGGTGATCCACCGCAGCGACCTGCTCGCGGACCTGATGCGTCTCAAGCCGCACGCGGTCGCCGTGGGCGGCACCCACGGCAAGACGACCACCACCTCCATGATCAGCGCGGTGATGGACGTGGCGAACATCGGCGCGACGAGCATTGTGGGGGGCATCCTGCACCGCAGCGGGACCAACGCCCGCTGGGGCACGGGGGACTATCTGGTCGCCGAGGCCGACGAGCACGACGGGTCCTTCCTGCGCCTTCATCCGACCATCGCCGTGGTCACCAACATGGACGCGGAGCATCTGGAATACTACGGCACCCTCGACCGCATCAAGCGGGCGTTCACGGATTTCTGCAACAGCGTCCCGTTCTACGGGTACAGCATCGTCTGCGGGGACGACGCGAACACGCGCGACACCCTCGGCGATATTGAGAGCGTGTGCATCACCTACGGCGCCGGCGGGGATGTGTCGCTGCTGGGGCGCGACGTGGCGCTCCGCGACGCGCCGGGGGCCGCCAGTCCCGCGCAGCGCCTCGCCTGCCTGCGCACGCGCTTCACGGTTGAGTGCCGCGACGAGCGCCTGGGCCCGGTCGGCGTCCTCGGCGCGCTGGAGATCGGCGCCGTGGGCGTCCACAACGTGCGCAACGCCCTCGCGGCCTGCGCCGTGGGGCTCTGCCTCGGCATGCGTTTCAGCGTGATCGCGGCGGGCCTGCGCCAGTACGAAGGGGTGCAGCGCCGCCTCCAGCCCTGCGGCGAGCGCCGCGGCGTGCTGGTGGTGGAGGACTATGCGCACCACCCGACGGAGATCATGAGCACCCTGGAGGCGGTCCGCTGGATCGCCCCCCGGCGGATTATCGCCGTCTTCCAGCCCCACCTTTACAGCCGCACGAAGTTCTTCTGCGACGACTTCGCCCGGGCCCTCTCCACGGTGGACCGGGCCATTGTGACCGACATCTATCCGTCGCGCGAGGCCCCCATGCCCGGGGTGGACGCGTGCATGATCGTGGACGCCGCCCGCGCGGCCGGCGCGCAGTCGGTGGATTTGGTGCGCGACATGCGCGACGTGCCCGGCGCGCTGGCGGACTCGCTGGAGGCCGGCGACGTGGTGCTGGTGATGGGCGCGGGGAACATCAACCAAATCTGCGGCCCCCTGCTGGACGCCCTGGAGGGGGGGGACGGGAAAGGGGGGGCGGCATGATGGCCGGAACCGCAGGGGTGTACTCCCCGCCCCGAAAGGCGCAGCGCGGGACGTGGCGGCTCAAGCACGCCGCCGGGGAGCTTTTCGCCCTTGCCGTGGTGGCCGCCTTCCTGGTGTTTCTCGGTGGCTATCTCTGGGGCGAGGCCGTCTTTGCCACGCGCGAGGTGCGTTTCGAGGGGAACGAGCACCTCACGGACCAGCAGATTCTGGAGGCGGCCAACATCACGGACTCGGAGACCTTTTTCACCCTCGACACCGAGGCCATCCGCGGACGGGTGCTGGACCTTCCCTACATCAAGAGCTGCGACGCGCGGCGCATCGGCCTGAACGCGGTCCTCATCAGCGTGACCGAGCGCGCGCCGGTGGTCTCCATCATGGTCAACAACCACGTGTACGAGCTGGACCGGGAGGGCAGGGTGCTGCGCGAGGTGCATCCCCTCGCGCCGCCCACCGGGCCGCTGGTGACGAACCTCTCCGGAGTGCACGCGGTGGTGCCCGGGCAGCATGTGAGCCACCCCGCGCTCACCCGCGCCGTCGAGCTCTGGCGGGCCTTTTCCGCCGCCCCCGTCTCCGGGCAGCTCACGCTGTCCGAAATCAGCGCCCTCGGCGAAAACGAACTGGTCATGATCTTCAACGAGCTGCCCTACGAGACGCGCTGGGGCCGCGAGGATTTCCCCGCCCAGGTCCGGCGCTTCGAGGCGCTTCTCCGGGAGAAACAGGGGAAGCTGCCCTGCGGGGAGTACCTCGACATGCGGTTTGACGCGGACATTGTGTGCAAATGAAACGGCGGGGCGGCCCCGGCGCGGGCGTCCCTGAAAACAGCGAAAGGCCACGGTATGAGCGAGCGCGACAGACACGGGGAGTTTGACACCTTTGACCAGCACGCGGTCATCAAGGTGTGCGGCATCGGCGGCGGCGGCTGCAACTCCGTGGACCGCATGATCGAGGCGGGCCTGTCCGGGGTGCAGTTCATCGCCATCAACACGGACGCCCAGTCGCTCAAGAAGTCCCGGGCCGAGGTCCGCGTGCAGATTGGCACCAAGAGCAGCGGCGGCCTCGGCGCCGGCGCCAACCCGGAGGCCGGGCGCGCCGCCTGCGAGGAGGACCGCGAGGAGGTGCGCGCCGTGCTCCAGGGGGCCGACATGGTCTTCCTGGCCCTCGGGCTTGGCGGCGGCACGGGCACCGGCGCCGCGCCGATCGTGGCCGAGGAGGCCATGGCGAGCGGCGCGCTCGTCTGCGCCATCGTGACCCTGCCGTTCTCCTTCGAGGCCGCCCTGCGCATGGAGAACGCCCTCAAGGGGCTTGAGCAGCTGGAGAAGCACGTGGACACCCTGATTGTGGTGCCCAACGACCGCATCGCCGAGCTGAGCCGCCCGGACACCTTCCTGCTGGACGCCTTCCGCCACGGCGACGAGGTGCTCCACAACGGCGTGCGCGCCATCACCGAGCTCATCACGGTGGTGGGGCTCATCAATGTGGACTTCAAGGACCTGCGCACCATCATGCTGGCAAAGGGGCGCGCCCTCATGGGCATCGGCATGGCCGAGGGCGACGACCGCGCCATCCGCGCGGCCCGCGAGGCCATCGTGTGCCCCCTGCTGGAGCAGTCCGACATCAACGGCGCCAAGGGCGTCATCATCAACGTGCGTGGCGGAAAGGACCTCCGCATGCAGGAGGTCACCGAGGCCATCCAGTTCATCAAGGAGAACGCCCCCGACGCCAACATCATCTTCGGCGTCGTCGTGGAGAAGGAGGAGCTTCCGGAGGTGCAGATCACCGTTATTGCGGCGGGGTTCCCGCACAAGGACGTCTCCTCCTACGTCAACCGCCCGCCCCGCGCGGCTGCGGTTCCCTTTGCCACCGCCCCCGCCCCCGCGCCCGCCGTTTCACCCCAGCAGCCGCCCGCCGGGGCAAAGGGCGAATCCGCCCCCGCCGCCCCCGCCCAGGCGCCGGCCGCCGATGCGAAACAGGCGCCGCCCCCTCCGGAAACCGCGCCCGCGCCCGAGCGGCAGCCGGACCGTCCCGCGGCGCCGCCGGCCGCCAAGCCCGCCGCCCCCGCGCCCAAGGGCGCGGCCGCCGGGTCAACGGGTGTGCAGCTCACCATAGACAACACGGAACCGGGGGGGTTCCGGACCGTTTTCCAGGATTCCGGCCCCAAGGACCGGTCCAACGACTCCCGCATTCCCGCCTTCCTGCGCAAGCGCTTCAACGGGAGCAAGTAGGCGCGGTTAACACCTGCGCGCCGGGGCGGAAGCGGACTCCACCCCGGCGCGCGTGTTATTGGATGCTGACGCTAATCCTCCGTGATGGGCTGGTTGCACACGTCGCAGAACTTGGCCTTGGAAAAGGTCATGGCCAGCCACATGGGAATCCACAGGCCGAAGGTGCAGAGCGTGAGGAGGAGCTGTCCTCCGTGGTTCACGCGGTTGGTGTGCCAGGAGACATCCTTCCTGCAATGCTCGCAGTGAAGGGTGCTGTTCGTCTCGTCTTTCATGACGATGGTCCTTTCTTGGGGGGAAGCACATGGGCGAAGCGGTCCGCGCGACCGGGCGGACACACCTCACGCGGGGGATTGGGAAAGGTGTTTGAAGGCGCGCCGCGCGCGCGCGGGCATCAAATCAGAAGCTGGCGCTTGAGGAGAAGAAGGGACCGGTTGTGGCCCGGGCGGAGCCCCGACAGGGGGTCCGGTACGGCAGGACGGCCCGCAGACGGGGCCGTGCCCTGGGAGGCGGGGGGGGCGGACGCCGAAACCTGGGTGCGGGAACGCGCCGGGGCGGGGGCGCTCACAGACGCCTCCAGAGTGGGGACCGGGCAGAGGCCGGGGATGTCCCCGGGAACCTCCGGCGCGTTGCCGACGGGGGCGAACAGGGACGGACCGGGAAGGGCGGCGTGACAGGACAGCGCCACTGCCACGGCACAGGCAACCCACGCGGCGCATGCCGCCCGTTTTTTCTTTTCCAGATTCATCACCGCCAGTATACCACGCGGCGCCTCATTCCCGGTCAAGGAGCAGGGACTTGATCACGGCCAGATACTCCCGGAGGCAGGCGTTGGGCAGGAGATACCAGGGGGTTGGGGCGGCCACGGGGAAAAAGGCGAGCCCCTCCCGCCGGGCGAGCACCTGCACGCGGAAGAGATGGAACCCGCTGGTGACGACGGCGAGGGAGGGGGGCGCTTCCGCCAGCGCGCCCGACGCCTCCAACACCGCCCTGGAGTTACGGAGGTTCTCCGCCGTGCTGGTCGCCCGGTCCTCCAGCAGAATGCGGCCAGGATCCACCCCCGCCTTCACCAGGAAGGCGGCCATGGCCTCCGCCTCCGTGGTGCTCTCCCCGGGCCCCATTCCGCCCGTGACCACGGCGCGCGCGCCGGGGTTTTCGCGCAGATAACCGGCCGCCGTCTCCAGCCTCAGCCGCAGGGTCTCCGAGGGCCGGTCGCCATGGAGTCCCGCCCCGAGCACCACGACCCAGTCGCAGGGCGGGCATTCCGGCGGGAACGACGCCGCGCATAGGATGCAGCAGACCGCGGCGAACGAGAGGAGCCAGAGCGCCCCACCCGCGAGAAAGACCCCGCGCGGCAGGTGCCACCGGGGCGACACGGCCACCGCCCACCGGAACCGCAGGGCGGCCCCCATGAACAGGAGAACGCCGCCCAGGAAACCGGGGAGCAGGATGCCCGTGTTCAGCCCCCGGCCCGCCATGAGCAACACCCCGGTGTCCAGCAGTCCGGCCGCTCCGGCCATTCCCAGGACCCCCGCGACGACGCTGCTCCGGGACTGCGGGACGGACTTCTCGGTTTCGGTGCAATTCATCCCCGGGGGTGGAACTCCTTGTGTGCGCGCGTGAGGCGCTCAACGCTCACATGCGTGTAAATCTGCGTGGTGCTGATGTCCGCATGGCCCAGCAGCTCCTGCACCGCCCGCAGGTCGGCCCCGTTGTCCAGCAGGTGCGTGGCAAAGGAGTGCCGCAGCATGTGCGGCGTCACGTTCCGGGCGATGTTCGCGCCCCGGGCGTGGTGCTTTACAATCTGCCAGACCGCCGTGCGGGAGAGCGCGCGCCCCCGGTCGTTGACGAACACCGCCGGGGCCGGGGGCTTCCATGCCGTCCGCGCGTCCAGCCAGGCCCGCAGCTTGTCCACTGCGGCCCGGCCCAGCGGGACGATGCGGGTCTTCGCGCCCTTTCCGCGCACCCGCACGCTTGCCTCCTCCAGCGAGACGTCGCGCAACGCCAGCCCGGCGGCCTCCGAGAGGCGCAGGCCGCAGGAGTAGAACAGCTCCAGCAGGGCCGCGTCGCGCACGCCCTCCGGGGTGTCCGTCCCGGGCGCGGCCAGCAGGCGCTCCACCTCCTCCACGCCCAGCCAGTGGGGCAGGGCGCGCAGGATGCGCGGGCTGTCGAAGGTTTCCGACGGGTCGGTTTCCGCGAGCTGCTCGCGCGCGAGGAAGCGGTGGAACCGGCGGATGGCGGTCAGGTGCCGGGCCACGGAGCGCGCGGCGAGGCCGGAAGCGCCCAGCGCCAGGAGGTGGTCCGTGATGTCCTCGCGGACAATGTCCCCTGGGCGTTCCACCCCCGACTCGGCGAGCCCGGCGAGGTAGGCCCGCAGGTCGGCGCCATAGGCCGCCAGCGTGCGCTCCGACAGGCCGTCCTCGAACACGGCCGACTCCAGGAAGCGGTCGAGCGCGCGGCCCAGCTCCGATGCGTGCGCCTCATCCATGCGCGGTTTCCGCGGGGCGTGCAGCCCCGGTTATTTGGCCACCTCCACGGCGCGGGTCTCGCGGACGACGGTCACGCGGATCTGGCCGGGGTAGGTCATCTCCTGCTCGACCTTGCGCGCGATGTCATGCGCAAGCTGCTGCGCCTCGGCGTCGTTCACCTTGTCCGGCTGCACCACGATGCGCACCTCGCGCCCCGCCTGGATGGCGAAGGCCCGCTCGACGCCGGGGTACCCGTCGGCGATCTGCTCCAGCTGCTCCAGCCGCTTGATGTAGTGCTGGAGCATCTCGCTGCGCGCGCCCGGGCGCGACGCCGACATGGCGTCCGCCGCCTGGACCAGCACGGCGATTACGCTGTTCATGGGCATCTCGTTGTGGTGCGCGCCCACGGCGATGGCGATGGAGTCCTTCTCCCCGTAGCGGCGGCAGAGGTCGTGGCCCAGGATGGCGTGGGAGCCCTCGACCTCGTGGGTCAGGGCCTTGCCGATGTCGTGGATCAGCCCGGCGCGTTTGGCCTCGGCGATGTTCACGCCCAGCTCCGCGGCCATCAGGCCCGCCAGGTGGCAGACCTCCTGGGAGTGGCGCAGCACATTCTGGCCGTACGATGTGCGGTAGCTCAGCCGCCCGAGCAGCTTGATCATTTCCGGGTGCAGCCCGTGGACGTCCGCCTCCATGCAGGCGGCCTCGCCGCGGTCCTTCATGGTCCGGTTCAGCTCCTCCGTCACCTTCTCCACCACCTCCTCGATGCGGGCCGGGTGGATGCGCCCGTCCTGGATCAGCCGCTCCAGGGTGATGCGCGCCGTCTCGCGGCGGACCGGGTCGAAGCCGGAGAGCACCACGGCTTCCGGCGTGTCGTCAATGATCACGTTGATGCCCGTGGCGTTCTCCAGGGCGCGGATGTTGCGCCCCTCGCGCCCGATGATGCGCCCCTTCATCTCCTCGTTCGGCAGCGGCACCACGGAGACCGTGGTCTCGGCGGTGTGGTCCGCGGCGCAGCGCTGGATGGCCTCGCCCACGATCCACTGGGCGCGCTTCTCGGCATTCTCGCGCAGCTCGTCCTCGATCCGTTTCAGCTCAATGGCGCAGTCGCGCTTGACGTCGTTTTCCAGCCGCGCGTAAAGGTCCCGGCGCGCCTGCTCGATCGTCAGCCCCGCCACGGCCTCCAGCTTCAGGGTCTGCTCCGTGATGAGGGCGTTCAGCCGCTCCTGGTCCTTCTCCGACTGCTTCTCCCGGGCGACCAGCGCCCGCTCCTGCGTGTTCAGGTCCGCGGCGGTCTTGTCCTGCGCCGCGGCCCGCTTGTCCAGCCCCTGCTCCTTCGCCGCCAGCCTGCGCTCCACCTCGGCCATTTCCTTCCGAAGGTCGCGCCCCTCCTGCTCGAGCCGGGCCCGCAGGTTGATTTCCAGCTCCTTGACCGCAGCCTTCCCGTCCTTCAGGATGGAGGCCGCCTCGCGCTCCGCGTCGGTGATCACCTGGGCGGCGTCCCGCTTGGACTTGCGGACAATTCCCTGCCCCCGCAGCATCGAAAGGATGAGGGTCACGGCGGCCCCCGCCGCCAGGCCCACCACCCCCACCGCGACTAAAACAAACATATTCTGCATGTACGCTGCCTCCACACCCGCAGGGGGTGTCCAGTGTTTTTGCCTCCCGCAAAGCGGGACCGGAGGCGGGCGCAGAACGCGAACGGCAAGGGGGGTTATCTTGGGGGACGGTTCTCCGTCCCGTTCCATACGCTGAATCCAACCCTGGAAATATGAGTCATGCGTCCCATATCCAAACTGCCCCTGGGGGCGCAGAAGTCACTTGCCGGTCAAGTCTTTGCCCACTCCGAAGGTGTTTTCTTCAACCATGGCCGTCAGTTTTCGACCGCATACCGCATTATAGGCGGAAGTTTGCAACTTTGTCAACGATTTAAACACGGTTTTGCTCCGAAGGCTTCCCCGCAAATGGGCGCTCCGCGAACACTTAGGCCGTTGCGCAAACGAAAGGCCGTCTCTGAACGGGGGTGGGCGATGGGGCGGGGGGGCGTCAGTCCGCGTTGCAGACGACCCGGAATCCAATGTCGTTCATGGCGTAGTCGGGGGCGTAAGCCATGCGGGTCGCATTGCGGCACGCGCCGGGATACCACAGCCACGAGCCGCCCCGCACCGTGCGGGTGGCGAGGGATTCCCGGTTGACGGGGTCTTCGGAGGGGCCCACCGCGTAGAAATCGGGGGAAAAGGCGTCCTCGCACCACTCCCACACGTTTCCGTGCATGTCGAAGAGGCCCCATTGGTTGGCCCTGAAACTGCCCACGGGCGCGGTGTACACGCTGGCATCGTCAAAGGGGAACACCACCCAGCTCCGGTAGCGGCGCTGGAGGCTGATGTCGGCGCCGTTCAGCCAGCCGCGGCCGGATGCGGGGTTGTTGCCCCAGAAAAAGGCCCCCTTCTCGCCCGCCCTGCATGCATATTCCCACTCCGCCTCGGTGGGCAGGCGGAACGTCTTTCCCGTGGTCTTGGACAGCCAGCCGCAGAACTCCTGCGCGTCCTCCCAGCTCACGCACAGGACCGGGTGGTAGAGGTTCTGGGGAAAGCCCGCCTTGAGCCAGTTCATGCCCGCAATCCACTCGCGCTTGCCATTGGGCGTGATGGTCCAGGCGCCCCCGGCCCGCTCGGCGGAGGTCTTGAATCCCATGTCGTTCACAAACCGGCTGAACTGCCCCAGGCTGATTTCGTGGCGGCCCATCCAGAACCCCCGCGTGAGGGTCACGGAGTGCTGGGGCCCCTCATGCGTCTGGCGGTCCGGCTCCGTTTCCGGCGACCCCATGGGGAAGCTTCCCGCCGGTATCCAGGCGACTTCCAGACTGACGCCGTCGCCCAAGTCATGGGTTCGGTAGTCTTCCGCGGGCCGTTCCTCCGAAGGGGCCAGGGCTGCGGCGTCCGCCTCCTCCGCCGGCCGAATTTCCGGGGCCGGGCGTCTGGCCGGTGTCTGGCTGCCCTCGCCAAACCGCTGGTTGAGCCAGGCCACAATACCCTTGACCACCGCCTCGCCTCCGTCTGCCGGCGCGCCGGCGGGGGCTTCCTGGGAGGGAAGAGGCGCCGGACGCCCCCCCCGGTTTTGCCACCAGTTGAACCCGGCGAACAGGGAGACCGCGGCCAGCAGTCCCGCCAGCACGAGGGTGGAAACCGGAACCCGCCGCCCGGGCGCCTGCTCCTTTCCCGAGAGTCCCTGAATGGCGCCCTTCTGGGCCTTCTTGCGCCCCAGCAGGGCCTCCCGGAAGGCGGCGGCCGAGGGGATGCGCTTGGTCTGGTCCATCTCCATGCCGGCCAGGATGGCCCTCTGCACCCTGCCCGACACGCGCACATTGGGCAGGGAGGAGGGCGGCGCCAGATCGGTGCCGGAAAGGCGCTGCATTGCGCTCGGGGGTTTCCTGCCCGTCAGCATCCGGTACAGCGTGGCCGCCACGCCGTACACGTCCGACCAGGGCCCCTGCTGGCCGCCCCCGGAATACTGCTCCGGCGGGGCGTAGCCGGGGGTGAGCAGCACCGTCAGCGTGTGGTGGTCGCGCACCATGGACTGGCGCGCCGAACCGAAGTCGAGCAGGATGACCTCGCCCTCCTTCGTCAGGTAGATGTTGCCCGGCTTGATGTCCCGGTGCATGAAGCCCCGCGCGTGGACCACCTCCAGCCCGTCCAGCAGGCGCGAGATGATCTTCACCGCCTTGTGCTCGCTCAGCAGCTCGTCCGTCTGCTGCTCCAGAAAATCCTCCAGCGACACCCCGTCCACATAGTCCATCACGAGGTACGCGGAGTTGTTCTCCTTGAAGAAGTCCGTCACCCGCACCAGGTTCGGGTGCGGCGCCGGCTGGTGGCAGGCCACAATGTTGCGCCCCTCCTCCAGGAAGCGCTCCAGCCCCTGGTAATACAGCTCCGACGGGTCGCCCGTGGTGCCCGCGCCGCCCTTCCGCAGCCGCACCCCGCAGGTGTCCTCCTCCCGGTCCACCAGCTCAAACGGGAAGAACTCCTTGATCGCCACCCGGCGGTTCAGCCCCTCCTGAAGGGCCAGATAGGTGATGGCGAAGCCGCCCTGCCCCAGCGTCCGCCCGATGAGATAGCGCGAGTGGAGCATGGACCCCGGCCGCAGCGTCGGCGGATCCCAGGGGATCTTCTCCGGGTCCGCGCCGCAGTTCGGGCACCGGCGCGCGCGGCCCATGGGCTGCAGGCACGCCAGGCACACCGGCCCCGCCACCGAGGTCATCTCATCCCGGTGTGGCATCGTTACCCGCCGTTCCCTGAAAACAGCATCCGTTCAATACCCCCGAAGTCTCCGCCATGCCAAAACACGCACGACCCGGCACCGTGCAAGCCGCCTGCCGCAGTCAACCACGCGCGCGCTCCAGCCAGTGCCCCTGCCGCACCTCCATCCCTGCCGCACCCCCCGCCGGGGAGGGTGCATGCTCTCCACGAACAAAATTATACCCGTAGTCCGCGCGGGATGCAAAAACCACGAAACACGCCAGGGCGTCTCGGGGGGGGGTGACCGCAGAGGGGGGGGGCCGGGGCAGGGCACGCCTGGGAATGCCACGCTCCTGACCGGCGCGGCCGGCGGGGGTGAACCACGGAACACACGAAACACACAGAGGGGGGAGATGCGGGAAGAGAGGAGAGGGGGCGGCGGCCTGGCCTGGGCCATATTCGGATGTCCCGTTGGGACAACAAGAACTGAAACACATAACCGAGGGGCGTTCATGCTGCTCGCTGGCGTTTCCAGAGGGGCATTTTTGGTGCGATTGCCCTGGTCCCGACCTTTGCACCGTTTGGCGGGGGATGATACTATGGGGCCACCATGAGAGCGGTCGTTTACAGCAACCTGAACCAGCGGAAGGTCTGGCGGGTGATTCCGGACCTGGTGCGCGCGCGTCAGCTGCTGCGGGACCTTGTCTGGAAGGACCTGCGGGCGCGGTACCGCTATGCGGTCATGGGCTTCCTCTGGGCGGTCATCGAGCCGCTCCTGTTCGTGCTGATTCTGGCGTTTGTGTTCTCGTTTGTCTTTCGGGACCGGGCGCAGATGGCCACGCCGGAGGGCGCGGCGCGGCCCTTTGTGGTCATGATGCTCTGCGGGCTCGTGTTCTGGCAGTACTTCACCGCCTCGCTGAACGCCGCCACGGTCTCCCTCGTGGACGGGCGCAACCTGGTGAAGAAGGTCCACTTCCCCCGCGAGGTGATCCCCGTCGCGGCGTGCTGCGTGCCCCTGGTCAATCTCGGGATCGGGTTCCTGCTGCTCCTCGTGCTGCATCTGGTCTTTGGCGGGGGGATTTCCCCGGCATTGCTGGCGTTGCCGGTCGTGTTCGGGGTGCAGTTCGCCCTGACCGTCGGCCTGGCGCTGCTGCTGTCCTGCGGCCATGTGATTTTTCGCGACGTGGGCAACATGGTGGCCGTCGGCCTCATGTTCGGGTTCTACGCGTCCCCCGTTTTCTACCCCCTGGAGCTGGTGCGCGGCATGCGCGGCGCGCCCGCGTGGCTCGTGACGCTGTACCAGGCCAACCCCATGGCGGGGCTGCTGACGGCGTACCGCGACATCCTCTTTGACGGCCGCCTGCCGGGGGTGATGCTCCTGGTCTGGCCGTGCCTGTGCGCGGCCGGGGCCCTGCTGGTCGGCGTATGGGCGTTCCGGCGGAGCGCCCCCACCCTGGCGGACCACCTCTGATGTCGGCGATCGAAGTCCAGCATGTGGGCAAATGCTTCCCCGCGCGGCGGGGCGCGCGCGACCTGCGCGGACGCGGCGGCCTGCGCGACTGGATTCTCGGCCGCAAGAGCGAGACTTTCGAGGCGCTCAAGGACATCACCTTCTCCGTGGAGCCGGGGGAGACCCTCGGCATCATCGGCCGCAACGGCTCCGGCAAGAGCACGCTCCTGAGCATCCTCGCGGGGGTGACGCTGCCCAGTTCCGGGTCCGTCACCGTGCGGGGCCGGATCGCCTCGCTGCTGGAGCTGGGCGCGGGGTTCCACCCCATCCTGACGGGGCGCGAGAACATCTACCTCAACGCCGGACTGCTGGGCATGCGCCACGCGCAGACCGACGCGGTCTACGACGAGATCGTCCGCTTCTCCGGCATCGGCGACTTCATAGACCAGCCCGTGGAGACCTACAGCAGCGGCATGTACGTCCGCATCGGCTTCTCCGTCGCCGTCCACGCCAACCCCGACATCTTCCTGGTGGACGAGGTGCTGTCCGTGGGCGACGAGGAGTTCCAGCGGCAGTGCCGCCGCAAGATCGGCGAGCTGCGCGAGCAGGGGAAGACCATCGTCTTCGTGTCCCACGACCTGGGGATCGTCAACACCCTGTGCGAGCGCGTGGTGCTCCTCAGCGGCGGGCGCATGCTCGACCGCGGCTCCACGCAGAAGACCATCAACTACTACCTGCGCCAGGTGGGCGCGGAGAAGGGCATCCACAACTTCTCCGGCGGCGGGACCGAGGTCACCCTCTGCGAGGGCCGCGTGTCCGTCTACCACCGGGGCGAGGAGCTGAGCGCGTCGGGGGGCTTCCAGATGGAGCTGACCTCCTACGCCCAGCTCCACTACTCCAACATGGCCGAGTGGACCGTCACGGAGCGCGCCGAGAACGGCTGCACCGCCCGGGGCCGCATGCTGCGCCTGCCCGTTGAGCTGGTCTGGAAGATGTGGGTGGACGAGGCCGGCCGCCTGTTCTGGGACATCGCCATGGAGTGCGAGCGCGAGACCCAGATCGAGAACATCGCCACGCTCCTCGGGTTCCCCACCGCCTACCTGCGGTGGATGTACGGCGACTTTGCGGGCGAGTTCCCCGAGATACTGCCGTCCGACACGCGGTGGTCCCTCGTGGTGACGCAGGAGAACAAGCTGCGCGAGGCAGCGCTTCTGCCGGAGGACGGCTCGCCCCTGCCGCCGGTCTTCGCCCGCGTCGAGGCGGCCAACCCCCACTACGGCTTTGTCCTCTTCAACTCCGAGTATGTCCGGTTCAACCGCATGCTCATGGCCTCCGCCCTGTACCCCCAGCACGACTGCCTCTTCCGGCCGGGGCGCCACGAGCTTATGCGCGTTGGGCTGGACCCCGCCCGCACGGCGGAGGAGTTGCAGAGTATGATCCGCGCGCCGCGCATGCTGGAGTGCGGCCCCCTGACCGTCCGCTTCGACAACGGCTCCCTGCGCCTCTACCACGGCGGCGCGGAGCTGACCAACCACCTGAATTTCTACGCGTCCATGCTCATCCAGCAGCTCTGGAACGACAGCCAGAGCTTCCAGTGGGGCCAGGTCCAGGAGATTGAGGACGGCATCTCCCTCACCGGCGGTTCGCGCCGCTTCTCCTTCGCCCAGTGCTGGGAACTGCGCCGCGCGGGCGACGCCCTCAATATCCGCGTCTGGCTTGAGGTCTTCGAGCCCCTCGAGGTGCAGGAGTGCCATGTGTCCCTGGTCCTGCGCAACGAATACGACCGGTGGACAACCGAACACGAAGAGGGCGCCTTCGGCGCCTTCGACCCCGGCGGCGGACGTTGGTTCCACTGCAACCGCAAATACCTCCCCGGCCATAGCATCACCGCCACGGCCCCCGGCCTGCCCGCCGTCACGCTGGTCGCCGACGACGAATGCCCCGTGGTCCGCATGACCGCCGTCAACACCACCCTCCAGGAAAACTCCCGGGTGATCCAGGCCCTCCGTCCCTCCGAAGAGGGACGCCTCCGCTTCGCCCCCGGCCGCCACCTCTACTTCTCCGGCCAAATCCGCGTCGGCACGGAAGCGGGGGAGGGGAAAGACTGACCGGCCCGCAAAGTAGACGCGGCATCCTGCCGCGTTCTTGGGCCTTCCGCCGACCTGAAGAACGCGGCAGGATGCCGCGTCTACATTCCCGCAGCACCTCCCCTTCGCGCGTCATGGCGAGCCCCTGACCGCCGTGGGCGGGAATTCTGTCCATGAAGCCATGGATACGGGTGTCCTTTCCCTCTTCACCCCGGAGGGGTGAGGGCCATTAGCCGGTGGTTGAGCGAAGCGAT